>JAHEZO010000133.1 GCA_023250995.1 Flavobacteriales bacterium
AGATTAATTTTTCAATATTTGCAAATTATTTTTTAATCCATATTTAATTCACTGGCGTTTCGAAGGATATTTATTTGGATATAGTCCTAAATCAAGGGAGTCGTAAGTCGTAAGTCGTAAGTCGTAAGTCGTAAGTCGTAAGTCGTAAGTCGTAAGTCGTAAGTCGTAAGTCGTAAGTTGTAAGTCGTAAGTCGTAAGTCGTAAGTTGTAAGTCGTAAGTCAAAATAAATAATGAAAATTCAAAAATTTGAAGATATTATTGCATGGCAAAAGGCACAAGATTTTACAATTGATATTTACACTGTCTTTAAAAATGTTAACGATTTTGGATTTAAAAACCAGATTACGACAGCAGTTGTTTCAATATCCAATAACATTGCTGAGGGTTTTGACAGGTGTTCAGATGCGGATTTTTCTAGATTTCTTTATATAGCAATAAGTTCGTGCAGTGAAGTTAAATCAATGCTTTATTTGGCTGAGCGCCTCAATTTTATAAAAAAAGAAGAGAAGGTAAAATTGTTAAAACAAGCAAATGAAATTTCAAGAATTATTCGTGGATTAATAAAATCTATAAAGCCATGACATTCCACTTACGACTTACGACTTACAACTTACGACAAAAAGCAATTTTGAAAGAACAGAAACCTTTTTTGTGTAATATCAAGTTAATTCATATCTTTCTTATATGAAGTTTGCAACCAAAGCCATTCACGCTGGTCAGGAACCCGATCCGGCTACCGGTGCAATTATGACGCCCATTTACCAGACCTCAACTTATGTTCAGGAATCACCCGGAATACATAAAGGTTATGCTTATGCAAGGGGAAAAAATCCCACCAGAACTGCATTGGAAAAGTGTATTGCTTCACTCGAAAATGCAAAGTATGGCCTTTGTTTTTCAAGCGGCATGGGTGCAAGTGATGCTATTATCAAACTCCTCTTACCCGGGGATGAGGTAATTTGCTGCCACGATTTGTACGGTGGCTCTTACCGCATGTTTACAAAAGTTTTTGAACCCCTTGGAATAAAATTCCATTTTGAAGATATGGGGAACCTTAAGATGATTTCTAATCTTGTTAATGAAAAAACAAAAATGCTCTGGGTTGAAACTCCAACCAACCCAATGATGAATATTATTGATATTGCCGGTATTGCCAAACTTAAAACAAAACCTTCGCACCCTATTTTAATAGTGGATAATACGTTTGCATCTCCTTTTCTTCAAAATCCCATTAATCAGGGAGCCGATATTGTTATGCACTCGGCAACAAAATACCTCAACGGCCATTCCGATGTTGTAATGGGTGCCCTCTGTACCAACGATGATACATTATATGAACGCCTTTCATTTATTCATAATTCCTGCGGGGCAACACCGGGCCCGATGGATAGTTTCCTTGTGCTGCGAGGCTTAAAAACCCTTCATTTGCGAATGGAGCGCCACTGTTACAACGGAAGATTAATTGCAGGGTTTCTGAAAAACCATCCTAAAATTGATAAGGTTTACTGGCCCGGCTTTCCCGAACATCCGAATTACGAAGTAGCAAAAAAACAAATGAAAGATTTTGGGGGGATGATTTCATTTACATTAAAAGGGAACTCGAAGGAAGATGCTTTCAGGCTGGCCTCATCGGTAAAGGTTTTTTCTCTGGCCGAATCTCTTGGTGGTGTTGAATCATTACTGGGCCATCCGGCTTCAATGACCCACGCTTCAATACCAAAAGAAGAAAGGGAAAAAACCGGGGTAGTAGATTCACTTTTGCGGTTAAGCATTGGGGTTGAAGATGCAGAGGATTTAATTGAGGATTTGAAACAGGCTCTTGAAAAAATATAAATAACTAATAATAATTTTTCACTAAAATTTTTTTTATGACAGGAAGAAAATATGCAGTAATTGGCCTTGGCCAGTTTGGAAGTGCCATTGCCCGTTACCTTTCACGCAAAGGTGCCGAAGTCATTGCCATTGACAGCAGGGAGGATAATGTGGACGACCTGAAAGACGAAGTTGCTATGGCCATTGTGATGGATGCCACCGACAAAAAAGCCCTTATTTCACAGGGGGTGCAGGATGTTGATGCCGTAATTGTTGCCATTGGTGAAAATTTTGAAGCCCTGCTCTTATGTACGGTTCAACTGATGGAGATGAATGTGAAACGCATTATTTCAAGAGCAAACGGGGCACAACAAAGAATGATCCTTGAAAAAATGGGCGTAAAGGAAATTCTTTCTCCCGAAGATGAGGTTGCCATAGTGGTTGCTGAAAAAATTCTCGACCCAAACATTATTTCATTTCTTCAGTTGCCCGATGATTATGAAATTGCCGAGCTGAAAGCCCCCCCGGGAATCATTAACCGTACTGTTGGAGAAATTGATTTGAGGAATAAATACCGGCTTAACCTGGTTACAATAAAGCGCGAATATGAAGAAAATAAGGAAGGAAAAGTAGTGGCCGAAAAGCATGTTGTGGGAGTTCCAAATTCGCAAACCGTAATTTATGATACCGATACCATAGTTGTTTTTGGCACCGGAAAAGATATAGAAAGGTTTTTGGAGATAAATTAAAAATTTTGAGTTGCCATTTGGATTAAAAAAATATTTACCACGAAGATCGCTGAGTAAAATCGCAGAGATCATGGAAGAGAATTATTCTGTAAACTTTTTTAGGATTACTTACATTTTTGTTTTATTAAATTTTCAGGTGATTTGTCTGGAAGATGCCTCCGCTCAAATTTCTCCACCCCCACAGCCAACTTCCGGACCTGGCGGAAGCACCTATTTACATCAATCCGTAACCAAAAATAAATATGGGACCGGAGGAACGGCTTTCTGGATTTATGAACCCAATGACCCCAAGCCCGACTCGGCAAATTTTATTGTTTTTAATCATGGATGGGGAGCATTGAACCCCGCCTGTTACGGGAAATGGATTGAACATCTTGTTCGAAAAGGGAATGTTGTTGTTTTTCCAAAATGGCAATTCGATTTGAACACGTTGCCTCAATTTTTTACCCCAAATTCAGCTGCCTCTATTAAAACTGCGGTTGATACTTTATCTAAAGGGAACCATGTAATTCCCCGCTTTTACAATACGGCATATATAGGATATTCTTTTGGAGGGGTTATTTCTTCCAACCTTGCAATTCTTGCAGATTCATTCGGGATTCCTCCTCCTAAGGCTTTGCTGGTTTGCAATGGCGGAAACGGAAATACAGGAGGAGCCGAACTGCCTGGTTATTCAAATATGCCGGATATTAAATTGCTGATTATTGCCGGACAAAATGATGTTGTGGTAGCCGATACTTTCGGAAGGATGTTATTCGACTCTTCAGTGCTGGTGAACCCTTTGTTTAAAAACCATCTTACCACTTATTTTGACGGGCATGGATTTCCATCCATAGAATCAACCCACAACGAACCATTATCATGGGACTCGGCATATTATTCCTGGGATTTTTTTGATAACAACTGGGTTGTTAATGCCTCCTACGGAGTTTCAAAAACCGATGCGGTTGATTTTTTTTGCTATTGGAAACTTTCGGATGCAATAACGGATTGTGCCTTTTATGGCATCAATTGTAATTATGCCTTTTGCAATACAGATGAGCAGAAATTTATGGGAATATGGACAGATCAACAACCCATAAAGGAATTATTTGTTGAAGCAAAAACCAGTTGCTTACAAACAGGAATTTCAAAATCACCCTCCGATGGCCAAATAATAATTTTCCCAAATCCTAATTCAGGGAAATTTGAAATTCAATTCCCGGAAGTTTATATTCAAAAAATTGACATAGTAAATTCACTTGGAAAAACCGTTTTTCAAAAATATTTCCCAAAGGGTATATCAAAAAATATTTCAATGGAACTTCCGGAACTACTTCCCGGAATTTATTATTTAAAAATAAATCCGGAGGAGGGCCTCCGGGTGAAAAAACTTTTTGTTAGTAGGTAAAATTAAGAGATTGGTATAACTCTTTGCCCCTTTAAAGTTTATTTAATACATTCGTAGAATGAAAATAGGGCCCATACAAAATGGGCAGGCATAAATATTTGAAGTAAATAAAATTTTCTTTTTATTGCTACCAAGACGTTAAGACATAAAGTAATTTCCGGAACTTTTTTTATTTGCGACTTTGTGGCTTTGTAGCAAATCAAACCTTTTGAACCTGTAATTTACCTGGCCCAATTTGTCATGCAACCTGAAAATAATTCCCCTATGAAAATATTTTTGTTATCCGCTCCTTTGGTACTTTTTTTTCTTTCGGCAACAGCCCAGATTTCACCAACTCTAAAATATTGCAGCACCTCGGAAAATGAAAAAAAGTATTTTGCATCCCACCCCGAACTGGTTCCCTTGCTTGAAAAAGAAAATGAAAAGCTCGAAAGTTATACCAAACAATTTTTTGCCAAAGAAAAATCTTCCCAGGCGGGAACGGTTTATGTAATTCCCGTGGTATTCCATATACTTCATGACTACGGTTCCGAAAATATTTCGGATGACCAGGTTTATGATGCCATGAGAATACTCAATGAAGATTTCAGAAAAAAAAATGCCGACAGCTCGCTCACTGTTGCCTCTTTTAAATCCATTGCATGGGATGCTGAAATTGAATTTCGTTTGGCACAAAAAGATCCGAGCGGAAACTGTACCAATGGAATTGACCGGATTTGGACCATGCAAACTTATATTGGAGACGATAACTCCAAACTGAACCAATGGCCCCGCAATAAGTATTTAAATATCTGGGTTGCCAAAAACCTGGTGAGCGGTGCAGCCGGATATTCTTTTTTGCCTCCCAACACAATTTGGGATCCCACCATTGACGGGGTAATGATTCTTAATACTTATGTGGGAAGCACGGGCACCGGAAACCCGGGAACGGATGGAGCCTTAACCCACGAGGTTGGCCATTGGCTAAATTTACAACACCCCTGGGGCAGCACCAACAGCCCGGGAGTTTCATGCGGGGATGATCAGGTAAACGATACCCCGGAAACAAAGGGATGGACAAGTTGTAACCTTACGGGCTCTGTTTGTAACCCACCTGCCATTGAAAATGTTCAGAATTTTATGGATTATTCTTATTGCGAAACAATGTACTCAAAAGATCAGACCACAAGAATGAGAGCCGCCTTAACTTCAAATACTGCAGGAAGAAATAATTTATGGACCGCTTCTAATTTATTATCTACCGGGGTAAGTAATACACCCGCACTTTGCAACTCCGAATTTTATACCCCTAATACAACAGTTTGTGCCGGAAGCAATGTTCAGTTTTTTGATGCCTCTTTTAATTCTGACCCAACCCTCTGGATTTGGAATTTAACAGGAGCTGAGCCCCCTTCCTCCACCTTGAAAAACCCAATTATTATTTATAATGTTCCGGGAACTTATCCTGTTTCTTTAACCGTTGGCGATGGAACAAACTCCTTTTCAACTACCAAAAATTCCTATATAACAGTACTGCCTTCTCCCGGAAAATCAACCCCATTCACCGAAAGTTTTGAAATCAGTTCATTCCCCAACCCTGACTGGACTATTTCTAATCAGGACAATTCCTCCTTTAAATGGGATTTAAAAACGGGCGTTGCTTTTACCGGGTCAAAATGTTTAAAAATGAATAATTATGGAAATGATACCATTCAAAAAGACGATCTGCTTAGCTCTACCCTCGATTTAAGCAACTTGACTTCGGCCTCCATTAAATTCAGAGTGGCCTATTGCCAGCGTTCGTCAACCACAAGCGACAAACTCACACTTTTTGTTTCAACCAACTGCGGAAATACATGGAGTCCGAGGTTTGCTAAAGCCGGCAACCTTCTTGCAACAACCGCTATTCAAAACTCAGCATTCACCCCATCTTCCTCCTCCCAATGGGTTGAATTCACGGCCTCCCTTACCGCCACATTTCTCACTGAAAATTTCAGAATGAAATTCACCTTTGATGCCGATGGAGGAAATAACCTTTACCTGGATGATATAAATATTACAGGAGTTTTCAATCCGGTTCCCCAGCTTGAATCCCCTGCCAATAATTCTCTGAATGTTTCGAATAATCCCACGCTTGACTGGAAATCCGCAGGCAGTGTGGATTCATACGAATATCAGCTCGACATGGTTCAAACATTTAATTCAGGAAACTTAATTACCGGCACAAATCCGTTTGTTTCTTTAACATCCGGAAGTACCGACACTGAATTTAAACCCGGAAATCTTACTCTTAACAAGAAATATTTTTGGAGGGTAAGAAGTTCCACATCAGGTACCCCCTCAGCATGGAGCAGCACCTGGAATTTTACCGTTGGAAATACCAACAGTAATGGGCTAACCGAGGCATCCGGATTAAATACAAAGTTTAATATTTTCCCAAACCCAAATAAGGGAAATTTTACAGTGGTTTCTTCATCCAATTCAAACTTTAAAATTGAAATTTATAATATCCTTGGAGAAAAAATTTATAATAAAGAGGTTGTTAAAGCCGCATCCGTATCAGTCGATCTTGCGGATAATCCAAATGGAATTTATTTTATTCGCCTGGAAGAAAACGGTATTGCCGAAGTAAAAAAAATCGACATATTCAAATAGAGATTATTTATTTTATGGGGAATTGGAAATTGGCAAAAAGCAATAGACAAGAGGCAATTGGCAAGAGGCAATAAACAATAGGCAATAGGCAAAAAACAATGGGCAAAAGGCAATTGGGAATAGGCAATAGGGAATTAACTACATTACTCCATTCTCATAAACCTATACTTAATACGCTAACCCTTTACCCTATACCCTATACCCTATACCCAATACTCAATTTTCAATACCCAATCCACAATCCAAATAAATCCCATATGAAAAAACTCCTCCTGTTAGTCTTGTTTTTTTTATCCTTTTATTTTTCGTTTTCTCAAAGCCGCCCGTCAAACTGGTGTGGTTTTAACACTAAATTGGAGGAACAATTAAAAAACAATCCAAACCTTCAAATGGAATATTATCAATGGAGGGAAAATGTCCGAAGCGCAGTGGAAAAGGTTGAATTTGAAAAATCTCCATCCGGTGTATTGCAGATTATTCCTGTAGTAGTTCATGTTATCCACGACAATGGTATTGGGAATATTTCCGAGGATCAGGTACTTGACGGTATACGGGTTTTAAATGAAGATTATGTTCGCCAGAATGCCGACACTTCGCTTACCAGGCCTGTATTTAAACCTCATGCCGGAATTGCTGACTTTGAATTCCGCCTGGCCAAAAAAGACCCTTCAGGAAATCCAACCAACGGAATTGTAAGAATTAATTCACAACTAACTTATGAAGCCGATGACAACACAAAAACACTAAGTTACTGGAACAGCAGCAAATATTTTAATATCTGGCTCGTAAATACTATAAGCGGGAGCACACAGACAAGCACAATTCTCGGGTATGCGCAATTTCCGGGCTGGGGAAACTGGACCAAATATGGTGTTATCATGCTGCATTCTCAATTCGGAAGGTTTGGCACCTCTTCCTCCGAGGGAAGAACGGCCTCTCATGAGGTTGGTCATTGCCTTAACCTGTACCACACCTTTGAAGGCGGTTGCGGTGGAAGTAATTGTGCCTCCAACGGGGATGATGTTTGTGATACCCCTCCCACAGCCAACAGCACCCAGGGTTGCAGCTTAACACAAAACCTATGTTCAAATGATGCAGGGGGTGGAAGCCCCTATTCTGCAGATGTGGAAGACCAGATTGAAAATTATATGAGTTATGACGATTGCCAGAATATGTTTAGCAAAAATCAAATTACAAGAATGAAGGCGGCCATAGTAAATAATACACAATTACAAACCCTTATTTCTGAAAGCAATCTTGACGCAACAGGAGTAAACTCACTCTATGCAGCCGACTTCAGCTCCAATGTAAATGTAGTGTGTGCCGGGCAAACCGTTAAGTTTTCCGATTATTCCTATTACGGACAAAAAAACTGGATATGGGCATTTCAGGGCGGAACTCCCGGTTCTTCCTTGTTAAAAAATCCGGAAATTTCCTATTTTACGCCCGGTTTATATAATGTTTCACTTTCTGCATCCGATGGGATTTCAACCAAATCAAAAACATCACAAAATTATATTCTTGTTGTAAATTCCGATTCCAATTACCTTCCTTTTTCCGAAGGGTTCGAAAGCGGAACCATCCCTGGCACAAAATGGTTTGTTGCGAATATTGATAATGACGCAAACACTTTTACAAAGGTAACAGGCGTTGGTTTTTCGGGCAATGCATGTGTTAAACTGGATAATAACGGCAACCTGGTTGGGCAAAAGGATGAATTAATTGCCGGTTCTTTTGATTTCAGCAGCATGACTTCAGTAACCATAAACTTTAAAACCGCCTACGCCCAAAAAGATACTTCAACAAAAGATAAACTCCGTGTACTTGTTTCTTCCGATTGCGGAAGTTCCTGGGCCCCCAGGTTTGCAAAGGTTGGTTCTTCGCTGGCATCAGCCCCTGCACAAACCACCCCTTTTACACCGGCAGATTCTTCCAAATGGAAATCACAATCAGCCACTTTAACCTCATCCATGTTAAAGGAAAACGTTTTAATAAAATTTTCTTTTGAGAGTGATGAGGGAAATAATTTTTATTTAGATGACATTAACATTACCGGAACCTATAACTCCATTCCGGTTTTAGTTTTACCACCCAATAATTCAGTGGGTCAACCGGATGAAATACTGCTGGACTGGAAATCGGTTGGAGGAGTTTCGAAATACCAGCATGAAATAGATACAACCCCGAATTTTAATTCGCCCCTTTACGACCTCGGGCAACATAATTTTATTTCAACCGACCCCAACGGGGATGATACAGAACATTCCTATGGTGGCCTGCTCCACGGAAAAAAATATTTCTGGAGGGCCCGGACAATAACAAATACCGATACCTCTGCATGGACTTCTGTATGGAATTTTACCATAAGTGAAAACGGAGTGGGTGAAAAAGAATTTTTATCCGATTCGAAAAAAAACCGGATTGATATTTTCCCAAATCCATTGGGCGAAACATCTGAAATCCTTTTGAACCTCACCGAGCCCTGCGTTACTTCCATTGAAGTAAACGATATCATGGGCAGAAACGTGAATCTCCTTTCACGTGAAAAATTTTTAGAAAAAGGGCCACACAGTTTTTTTATTCACAAAGCTGATTTTTCACAGGGATTGTATCTGTTGAAAATGGAACTTAACGGAAACATTTCCTATAAAAAATTTGTGGTTCAATAAGCGATTCCTTTTAATGTGAATCAAATTCCCGACACGAAAAATCACGATCCAAAAATTTTTGCCTGGCTTATTTCAGGCTGTGCTCTAATTTTCCTAATGGTAATTATCGGAGGCATTACCCGCCTTACCCATTCAGGCCTATCCATAACCGAGTGGAATTTAATTATGGGAGCTTTTCCGCCCGTTACCGAAAATCAATGGCAGGTACTATTTGAAAAATATCAACAATCGCCAGAATTCAGAGAAGTTCATTATTATTTTAATCTTCCAGATTTTAAAAAAATTTTCTGGTGGGAATATTCTCACCGCCTGATCGGAAGACTTACAGGCATTGTTTTTATCGTTCCGTTTTTTTACTTTCTTATTAAAAAGAAAATTTCGAAATACCTCCTTACCAAACTAATTAATATTTTTCTTCTTGGAGCTCTTCAGGGGATTCTTGGGTGGTACATGGTAATAAGCGGACTGGCTGATAAACCTTCGGTAAGCCATTATAGGTTGGCTGCCCATTTAATTCTTGCTTTCTGCACATTTGGTTATACTTTTTGGGTTGCCATGAATTTGCTTCCCCGTGAAAATTCTTCCACTGCAGAGGGAGAATTGCCAGCGTTTGAAATTAATAGGTTACAATGGTTACAAAAAATATTTAAATGTTTATTTGGATTAATCATTTTGCAAATTATTTTCGGGGCTTTTGTTGCCGGCTTAAAAGCGGGGTACCTTTACCCCACATTTCCAAAAATGGGAGATAATTGGATTGCTCCGGAAGTAAAAATTCTGATATCGGAAAATAATTTGTTAGGATTTTTTGAGGAGGGGGCTCCTGTTCAGTTTATTCACCGCTGCCTCGGTGTTTTGATATTCCTTTTTTCAACCGGAATCTGGCTTTATTCAAAACGGGTTGATTTTCCTCCCGCAATTCAGCTGGCAACCAGAGTTCTTATGCTGGTGGTAATGCTCCAATTCTTTCTTGGAATATTAACTCTTATAAAATCGGTACCGCTTCACCTTGCCGCAATGCATCAGGCAGGGGCCTTTTTGCTTTTCGCGACTGCCTTGTATTTGCTGAACAAAGTAGGGCATAATGCCCGATATCAGAAGGAAAATAATTAGATCTTTAAACCCTTTTATTCTTTAAAAAATCTAAATACCGGGGGTTTTCTTTTAATAACTCATTCTGCAAAAAGTTTTGAATTTCTTCACTGCTAACATC
>JAHEZO010000134.1 GCA_023250995.1 Flavobacteriales bacterium
GATTCCTGAGAGTTCCTCTATGTATGATACTCCCATGTCACCCACGGCTAATAAAATGGGCGGTTTTTCTTCAATGATTAATGATAAGGCCAGGGTTTATAAAGGGGCTTCCTGGAAGGACCGGGCTTATTGGATGAACCCGGGGACCAGAAGGTTTCTGGATGAAAAGCAAAGAACCTCTTACCTTGGATTTCGTTGTGCAATGGACAGAGTGGGAAGTCCAATGGGATTCTAATATTGTTTTTTAAAACAAAAAAACCCCGAATCGGCTATTTTAACTGATTCGGGGTTTTTTAATACCAATTAAATGGAAGAATTATATGAGATTTTTCTGAGGAACCCTATAATTTGCACTGACACACGCAAAATAGAAAAAAACTCAATTTTTTTTGCCCTAAAAGGACCTGCCTTTAATGCAAATTCTCTGGCCAAAATTGCCCTGGAAGGAGGATGTTCCCTGGCCGTAATTGACGAAAAAAAATACAATGAAGGTTCTAAATATTTTCTTGTTGATGATGTTTTAAAATCACTTCAGCAATTAGCAATCCATCATCGCAATAAATTAAAAATTCCATTTATCGGCATTACAGGTACCAATGGAAAAACAACCACCAAGGAATTGCTTCATTCCGTTTTATCAGCCAAATTCAAAACAGCCGCCACAAAAGGAAACCTTAACAATCATATTGGAGTACCGCTAACCGTTCTATCGGTAAACGAATCTACAGAAGTGGCTATCATTGAAATGGGAGCAAACCACATAGGGGAAATTGCTAACCTTTGCTCCATTGCTAAACCCGGATTTGGAATTATTACAAATATAGGCAAGGCCCACCTTGAAGGATTTGGAAGTTTTGAAGGGGTCATTAAAGCCAAAACCGAATTGTATGATTATTTAAGAAAAAATATGGGTATTGTTTTTCTCAACAAAGACAACAAATTATTGCATGAGTTATCCGGAGAAATTAAATCGATAAGTTATGGAATTTCCTCCCAAAATGATTATATGGGCAAAATCATTTCTTCCGATCCTTTGGTAAATATTTCCTGGAAAAAGAAAAGTGAAAATTTATTCGGAGAAGAAATAAAAACAAAATTGGCAGGGTCATACAATTTTGAAAATATTCTTTCGGCAATATGTGTCGGAAATTATTTTGGGGTGGGCGTACAGGAAATAAAAAATGCTCTCGAAAATTATACCCCCTCCAATAACAGATCTCAGGTTTTAAGAAAAGGAAGCAACACAATTATTCTCGATTGCTATAATGCCAACCCGGTTAGCATGGAAGCTGCTTTAAAAAATTTTGATCAAATGAAAGGAGGAAAAAAGGTAGCTATTCTAGGTGATATGCTTGAACTTGGAGAATATTCAATTCAGGAACATGAAAATATTGTTGAGATTTTAAATAAAGTTGTATTTGAACAAATCATTTTGGTTGGAAAGGAATTTTCAAAAGTTTTCATCCATGATAATTTTAGATCCTTTTTAACATCGGAAGAGGCAAAAGAATATTTAATGGTTAATAGAATTACTAATTCCAAAATTTTGATAAAGGGATCAAGAGGAATAAAACTGGAATCACTTGTTGATGTTATTTAGAATGAAAAAAAATAATCTCCTATTTTGCGGTATTTTCTTTTTCGCTTCCATTATTTCCGGTTATTCTCAATTAATCGACCCCTATAAATTTATTGCCACCTTAAAGTTTGACGATCAGTATCTGGATTATCTGGTGAATAAAAAGGAGCAGGTTTTTCCGGTTTCATTTAACTTTAATACTACTCAGGATGGAAATGGGGATGGGACTCAGGATGTTGAAGATGCCTGCGAAAACATTGTCCGCTACGCCATTGGCGACAGTATTTTTGGCACAGGAAGAACCGGGATTTCAAACCGGGGGCCAAACGACCAGAGACCCGTAGTGTATTTTCATTTTTTAAAGCGGGAGAATTACGATGTGTATGAATATTGGCTTTATTATGCCGATAACGATTATTTGAACGACCATGAACATGACTGGGAAAAATATTTTGTTTTTGCCCAGGACTCAACCCCTGTTTATGTAATGATAAGCAGCCACAGCAGTTTTAATACTTTTTCGTGGTGTGAATTACCGAAAGATGACAACCATCCAATTATCGGGGTTGAGGGCGGTTCACATGCCATGGGAAATGCCAGCCAGACAGGGGTAAAAATAAGGTACAACGGAGAAACATCGAAAAATGCGGGGAAACTTGATTTTGGTGACGGGAAAGTTTTTCCTTGGAGGGTATTTTCAAATGATTCAAATGGAATGAATTTGAATGAATTTGCCGAAACCCCTGATGAGTTTTTTCATGGAGATCCGGTATATCCCGAAATTCCACAGCTATCAAGCAGTGAAGAATATGGATCCCCAAGTGATGCTCCCTGGAAAAGAAGTGAGTGGGACGATCCACCGGGCGTGCCCATTGTTTTTTTAGGGGCAGATACCCAATTGTGTCAGGGAGATTCCCTTATAGTAAATGCCGGACCCGGTTATTCCTCTTACCTTTGGTCAACCGGAGAAAATACTCAAAGTATAAAGATTCATTCCCCAGGAATTTTTTATGTTGAAGTAAGTGAAGCCAATGGTTGTACCAGCCGGGATACACTTGTAATTTCGGGCTGTTTAAATAATATCCCGGATCCAGATAAAAAAAATATTTGGGTATCTCCCGGCCCAACCAAAGGAAAAATATTAATAAGGATAAACAATTATTCCTCCGGCAATTCGGAAGAACTTTCGTTTTCCCTGCTTGATATGAACGGAAAACAAGTGAAAAGAAAATTAAAGATTATAAATGAATTGACGGAATTTAGCATTTCCAATCTTTCACCAGGTTATTATCCTTACCGGATTTGCAAGGGAAATGTAGTTGTTTGCTCAGGGAAAATATTTTTAAATTAAATTTAAGGTTTCATTAAAAAAAAAGAAATTGAAATTTCTCATCACTGGTGCTACAGGTTTCATCGGGAATTATTTATGCCAAAGATTAATTTCTGATGGTCATGAAATAGTTGCCCTGGTTCGAAACCTCAAAAAGGCCCAAAGCCTTCCTCAAAAAAATATTTCATTTATTAATGGCGACCTTTCTGTTTTTAAAAACAAGGATTTTACCATTCCGAAATGCGATATTGTAATTCATCTGGCCGGCCTGATTGGTGCTAAAAATGAAGCTGAATACTTTGAGCATAACTATCACGCAACGGTTGATTTTATTGAATGTTTAAAGAGGCAAGAATGGTCTCCAAAAAGATTTCTTTACACATCATCCCTTGCTGCTGCCGGTCCTTGTCCTTCTGAAATTCCACTAACTGAGGAAATGATTCCCAACCCAATTGAACCCTACGGGAGAGCTAAATTAAAATCGGAGGAATATTTGCAATCGGCAACTTTCCCTGTTACCTGTTTTCGGCCAGGTGTGGTTCTTGGAGCCGGGGATGAAAATTCGCTTACTCTTTTTAAAATTGCAAAAAATGGATTTGGCTTTAAAGTGGCAGGAATAAATCAGAAAATAAGCTGCATTGATGTAGAAGATTTGGTGGATGCCATTGTTAAAATAAGTGAGGATAGTTCGGGTTTAAACAAAAAATATTTCACGGTTAACTCAGAATCTGTTGATGGTAAAACCCTTTGGGATGCCCTTGGGAAATCCGTAAATAAAAAAGTATTGATTATTTCAGTTCCTAAATGGTTATTATTTTTCCTGATGATTTGTTCAACTTTTTTTTCCAAAATATTCGGTTTGGGGAACAAATTAGACCATAAAATGTATTTACAAATGATTCAAAAATCTTTTCTTTGTTCAAGTAAAAAACTTCAAAATGATTTAGGATGGACTCCAAAATATAATATTTATGAAATGACCCAAAGGGCAGCCGATGGGTACCGGAAAAAGGGGAAACTATAAATCTTTTTCAGAATACCCGTACCAATGGCAGGTTTCCTATCTTCGCCACATTGAAATTAAAAAACTAAACTTATGCTACACACCAAACCCATGCTGCGCGATGGCGCTTTAGAAGGAAAAACAATTCTTGTAACCGGAGGTGCCACCGGCCTCGGAAAATCGATGGCGAAATATTTTCTTGAATTGGGGGCCAATGTAATTATTGCCAGCCGGAAAGCCGAAAACCTGGAGAAGGCTGCAAAAGAACTTGGAGGGAATGTTTTACCCCTTGCCTGTGACGTGCGCAAATACGAGGAAATTGAAAATGTTTTAAAAGCCGGAATTGAAAAATTCGGGCAAATAAACGCACTGGTAAATAATGCAGCCGGTAATTTTATCAGCCCAACAGAAAGACTCTCGAACCGGGCCTTTGATACGGTGGTGGATATTGTACTTAAAGGATCCTACAACTGCACCCTGGCTTTGGGAAAATACTGGATTCAGAACAAAATAAAGGGAAATGTGCTTAGCATTCTTACCACCTATACCTTTACCGGATCGCCTTATGTTGTTCCCTCTGCATGCGGTAAAGCTGGAGTGCTTGCCCTTACCCGATCGCTTGCTGTGGAGTGGGGTCAGCATGGAATAAGATTAAATTCGGTGGCCCCCGGTCCGTTTCCAACTGAAGGGGCGTGGTCGAGGTTATTGCCCGACCCAATAAAAGAAAAGTTTGACCCGGCAAAAAAAGTTCCCGTTGGCAGAGTTGGCGAACACCAGGAACTTGCAAATCTGGCTGCTTATCTTGTTTCAGACTATTCGGCCTACATTACAGGAGAGCAGATTGTAATTGACGGGGGAGAATGGCTAAAAGGAGCCGGGCAGTTCAGCAACCTGGATATGGTTACCAAAGAAATGTGGGATATGCTTGAAATGTTTACCAGAGGCGGGAAATCAAAATAATTCAGCGCTTAAGTCAATTTCTTTTTGCTTAGGGCTGTCTTCCTGTCAATTGTTTTGGGCTGACAACCAACCATGCAACCTTCTAATTTTAATACAAAAAGGGATTCACTATATATTAAGAATATGGTGGGCAACAGCTGTATCAGAATTGTACAGGAGGAACTCGAACGGACAGGATTCATTCATATTTTGCATATTGAATTGGGTAAAGCTGAAATAAATTATGATTCGCAGGTAATGAATCGGGGAACCATTAACACCATCCTTAAAAAAAATGGTTTTGAGCTTATTGAAAACAAAGAGGATAAGTTGGTGGAGCAAATTAAAACCTCTGTAATTCAATTAATTTACTACGGGAACAATACAAATTCACTTATCAGAAATTCTGATTATCTGAGCGAAAAACTAAGTTTCCCATACCTCCATCTCAGCAAAATTTTTTCAGAAAAAACAGGAACAACTCTCGAGAAATACATCATACTGATAAAAATTGAAAAAATTAAAGAGTTAATTTCTTACGGTGATTTAACCCTTAGTGAAATTTCTTACAAAATGGGGTACAGCAGTGTTCAGTATCTGAGCAATCAATTTAAGCAAATTACCGGCCTTTCTGTGAGTGATTACAAAAACCAACTTCACAAGGAAAGAAAACCTTTATCGGCCGTGATATAAAATTTTATAACATTTTTGGATTAAACCATAACATAGGTTTTAATTCAAACCATCACTTTTGCCTAAATTTATTTCACCTTATCTATTTAATCAATAAAAAATATCATGAAAATTAAACGCAACATAGCCCTCAGCGATACAGGGTTTGTATTTAATCCTTCCTCCGGAGATTCATTTTCCACCAATCCTATTGGAATGGAAATAATTAAAATGCTCAAAGAAAATAAAAGCAAAGAGGAAATAAAAAAACAAATACTTACCGTTTACATGACGGATGAAGCAACCTTTGAAAAAGATTTTTACGATTTCGGCAATATGCTAACCAAGCTGAATTTAATGGAAACTCCGGAAGTAAAGAAATAAAAAAGCTTCGAAAAATAAATGAAAAAAAAGCTTCAAAAAATAACCATAGCTGTTACAGGCCTAAATGCCATTGACAGTCCGGGGCCCGGAATTGCTGTAATTAGAGCGGTTAGGGAGAGCAAGAATTTTAATGTTAGGATAATTGGCCTTTCTTATGAAACCCTTGAGCCGGGGATTTATATGCATGATTTGGTGGACAAAACATATCAGATTCCATTTCCATCCAGCGGGACAGAAAGTTTACTTTCCCGTTTACAATACATAAATTCGATTGAAAAAATTGATGTGCTGATTCCGAATTTTGATGCCGAGCTTTTTAGCTTTATCAAACTGGAGAAAACATTGAGGAAAGAGATGGGCATTAAAATGTTTCTTCCAACACAGGAGCAATTTGAAGCAAGGCATAAAGTTAACCTGGAAGCCTACGGTAAAAAACATGGAATAAAAGTCCCGCACGGAAAAAAGATTTTCAGTATTAACGAAATTCCTTCCCTGAGAAATGAGTTTTCGTACCCCGTTGTGGTTAAAGGACAATTTTATGACGCAGCGGTTGCGTATACTCCCGAACAGGTGGCAACTCATTTTAATAAAATTAGTGCCAAGTGGGGACTTCCCATTATTATTCAGCAACATATTTACGGCTCTGAATTAAATGTTACTGCCATTGGTGATGGAAAAGGAAATACCATTGGGGCTGTGCCCATGCGCAAGCAATACATAACAGATAAAGGGAAGGCATGGGCCGGAATTTCAATTGATGATGAGAAGTTGATGAAGACAACCCAAAAATTACTCAAATCAACAAAGTGGAGAGGAGGATTGGAATTAGAATTAATAAAAACATCGGATGGGGATTATTACCTGCTTGAAATTAATCCCCGTTTCCCAGCCTGGGTTTATCTTGCAGTAGGATGCGGGCAAAACCATCCGGAAGCCCTGGTAAATTTAGCTCTTGGAAAAGCCGTAAAACCGTTTAAAATTTATGATATTGGAAAAATGTTTATACGGTATTCTTTTGATATGATAGTTGAACTGAGCGAGTTTGAAAAAATTTCAACGTTGGGGGAGTTGTGATGGAAGGAGGTATAGGGTATAGGGTATAGGGAATAGGGTATTGTTTATTGTTTATTGTTTATTGTTTATTGTTTATTGTTTATTGTTTATTGTTTATTGTTTATTGCGTATTGTGTATTGTGTATTGGGAATAGGGTATTAGGTATAGGGTATATGGTAAAACTGATGATGGGAAGTAAATTCAACAGCCATGAGTTGCAGGTCAAAAAAGGGGTAAGTCGAAGGTAAAAGGAAAAAATTACTGAGGTTTCGGGTTTTCTTCTTGGAATAATAAAATCTCAATCCCCCTTCAAGGCGGCTTATGGCTTATGACTTTCGACTTACGACTTACGACTAACAAATAAGTATTAGAAAATTAACAAATCAATTTTTATGAAAAAACTACAGTATGAACGCCCGGTAATACAGCGTTTGAACACCGGTGTAATGAATAAATTCGGAAAAAAAACAGAATACGCACCCGTAACACATATTGACGGTAACCCGGTAAAAGAACTGATTTCAAATTTCGGATCTCCGCTTTTTGTAATTTCAGAAAGCATACTAAGGCAGAATATGAAAAATGCGCTTCGGGCATTTAAAACAAGGTATCCGAAGGTGCAGTTTGCGTGGTCGTACAAAACAAATTACAACAGTGCTGTTTGCAACGTTTTTCATCAGGAGGGATCCTGGGGAGAAGTGGTGAGCGGTTTTGAATATGAAAAAGCCCTTAAGAACGGAGTGCCCGGAAATAAAATAATTTTTAACGGCCCCGATAAAACAGAAGAGGAGCTTAAAAAAGCAATTAATAATGGGTCAATGATTCACATTGACCACCTGGATGAACTTTATATGATAAAAGAACTCGCAGGAGAAATGAGCAAGCGTCCAAGGGTTGCTATTCGGGTAAACATGGACACAGGAATTTACCCCATGTGGGACCGGTTCGGTTTTAATTACGAAAGCGGACAGGCCTGGGATGCCATAAATAAAATTCTGCTCAACGACAACATGGATCTTGTCGGGTTACATTCTCACATTGGAACATTTATGCTGGCCCCGAGTGCCTACGGAATTGCGGCAGCAAAACTTTGCGACCTCGCCATGGGGATAAAAAAGAAATTCAAAAAAAATATTCAATACATAGATATGGGCGGAGGATTTGCATCTAAAAATACACTCAAAGGATCCTATCTTCAGGGAATGGATACCACCCCTTCATTTGATCAGTTTGCCGAAGCCATTACTACCTCCATTTTAAATGCAGGATTCACCGAGCAGGAGTTGCCCTTGTTGATTTTAGAAACCGGCAGGGCATTGATTGATGATGCAGGATATCTCCTGGGTACCGTTATTTCAAACAAAAGATTATCAGATGGCAGAAGAGCTACCATCATGGATTTTGGAGTTAACGTTTTGTTCACTTCCTTCTGGTACGACCATAAAATTTCACCGGCTCAGGAATTCAGCCCTTATACCGAAGATGCGGTATTGTACGGTCCGCTTTGCATGAACATTGATGTGGTGAGAGAGAATGTAACACTTCCACCCCTTAAGCGAAACGACCATGTGGTGGTTCATACAGTTGGTGCATATAACATGACGCAATGGATGCAATTCATTGCCCTGCGGCCTGCCATTGTTATGATTGATATGGATGAAAAGCCCCATCTCATCCGAAAAAGAGAAACACTTGAAAGCATTGATTCGCATGAACTGATGCCGAAATATCTGGAGAAGTTTAAGATATAAAAGGGGATTCTGTTAAAAAACCTTCCCCATTGGCACCTAAATTCCAGGCATTCTTTTGATAATTATGAATGATTTAAAAGAATTTTTTAAATATTACCGGGATGCAATTTTCGGCAGCTACTCACAAATTTTTTTCTCCAATAACAAATGGTTTGCCTCTATCCTTCTTTTTGCTTCCTTTCTTGACCCCTATTGCGGATTATCAGGATTATTTGCCATAATAATTACCATCTTTTCGGCAAAAGCTTTCGGCCTTAACCCATTATCCATCAAAACCGGACTGTACTCCTTCAATTCTTTGCTGGTGGGTTTAATGATGGGACATTACTATAGTATTTCATTTGAATTTTGCCTGGTTATTTTTTTAATTTCCCTCTTAACTCTTCTCCTTACAGTTTGGTTTGAAACCCAACTGTCTAAAAGCGGTCTTCCCTTTTTAAGTTTGCCCTTTATGATTGCGGTGTGGGCGGTAATTTTAAGTACCCGAAGTTTTGGTTCAATTGCATTAAATGAGCGCGGAATATTTTCCACAAATGAATTATGGGCTGCCGGAGGACAAAATTTGGTAACCTTTTATTCCATGGTAAATTCTTTGGAAATGCCCCTGGCATTAGGTGTTTATTTTAAATCGCTCGGAGCAATTTTTTTTCAATCCGACATCCTTGCCGGATTTCTTATTGCCGCAGGATTGCTGATATTTTCGCGCATTGCTTTTACCATTTCATTGTTGGGATTTTTTACAGGATATTTTTTTTATGTTTTTATCGGAGGAAATTTCTCCGATTTGATTTACAGCAACATCGGATTTAATTTTATCCTGTCGGCCATAGCTTTAGGCGCATTTTTTACTATCCCCTCCCCTTCCTCCTATTTGCTTGTAATTATTATTACTCCTATTACCGGAATTTTCAGCAGTGCCCTTGGAAATTTTTTGCAGATTTTCCAATTGCCAATGTACTCACTTCCTTTTAACCTCATTGTAATTCTCACTCTTGCTTCTTTAAAATTCAGAACTTTTGCACGAAGGCCTGAGATGGTTTTATCTCAGCAATTTTCTCCCGAAAAAAATCTTTACAAACACGTAAACCGGTTAGAACGTTTTAAAAATGACACCTACTTCCACATTCATCTTCCTTTTTTTGGAGAATGGAAAATTTCACAGGGCCATGCCGGTTCACAAACCCACAAAGGCGATTGGCAATATGCCTGGGATTTTGTGGTGGCGGATGAAACGGGAAAAACATTTCGTCCTCCGGGTGAAAAGGTGGAGGACTTTTTCTGCAATAACCTCCCTGTGCTTGCACCCGCACCAGGGTATGTAATAAATATTATTGATGAGGTGGAAGATAACCCAATCGGAGGGGTTGATATTCTGCAAAACTGGGGCAACACCATTGTAATTAAGCACAGCGAATATTTTTACAGTAAAATAAGTCATATCAAAAAAAACAGTTTCAGGGTGCGTATTGGTGATTATGTTAAAAAAGGCGACACCCTGGCAAATTGCGGAAGCTCCGGCCGTTCACCCGAGCCCCATATCCATTTTCAGCTGCAGGCAGCACCCTTTGTGGGGGCAAAAACCATTAAATACCCCATCAGTTATTATGTAACTTCTGCTTCCCCGCTTTCAAATAAGTTATCAAAAAAAGAAGACCATTCTAATGCATTTGTTTTTCATTCTTTTGACATCCCCG
>JAHEZO010000135.1 GCA_023250995.1 Flavobacteriales bacterium
GGATTGAGAATATTGGGACTTGGTTTTTTAATTATTGCAATGGCAAGGCCCCAGTCCTCCACAAGCTGGCAAAATGTAACATCAGAAGGAATTGACATTGTACTGGCCATGGATGTTTCTGGCAGCATGCTGGCTGAAGACCTGAAACCGAATCGACTTGAAGCTTCCAAATCGGTTGCCATGGATTTCATTTCAGGGAGACCAAACGACAGAATGGGCCTGGTACTTTTCAGTGGTGAAAGCTTTACTCAATGCCCAATCACCACCGACCATGCAGTTTTAAAAAATCTTTTTAAAGATGTAAAAAACGGAATGATTACTGACGGAACCGCCATAGGACTTGGTTTGGCAAATGCAGTAAACCGCTTAAAAGACAGTAAGGCGAAAAGCAAGGTAGTTATTTTACTTACTGACGGGGAAAACAACCGGGGAGAAATACCACCTCATACTGCAGCCGAAATTGCAAAAGCTTTTGGAGTGCGGGTTTATACCATTGGTGTTGGTACAAGAGGAGAAGCACCTTTCCCGTTCAGGAGTCCTTTTGGTGGAATTGTTTACCAGAATGTTGAAGTGAAAATAGATGAAGCACTGCTCACTCAAATTGCACAGATGACCGGTGGAAAATACTTCAGGGCCACCGACAATAAAAAGCTAAAAGCCATTTACGCAGAAATTGACACATTGGAAAAATCAAAAATTGAAGTGCAGGAATTTCGGAAAAAACACGAAATGTTTTTACCATGGGTGCTGGTGGCCGGAATCCTTTTAATTTCAGAATTTATTTTTAAAAATACTTATTTCAGGAGTGTAACTTAATGTTCCGTTTTCAAAATATTGAATTTCTCTGGGGATTATTTTTAATACCTCTTTTTGTTTTGCTTTTTTTTCTTTGGGTAAAATGGAAAAATAATTCATTGAAAAAGTTTGGAGAAAAAAACCTGTTGCTGAAATTAATGCCCGAAGTTTCAGCCCAAAAACCGGTTCTGAAATTTATTTTCTTCTGTATGGCATTTGTGTTTTTAATTTTTGGATTAGCTAATCCGCAAATCGGAACAAAACTGGAAGAAGTAAAACGCGAAGGAGTAGACATTATCATTGCTCTGGATGTATCCAACAGCATGCTTGCTGAAGACCTTTCACCCAACCGGCTGGAAAGAGCCAAAAGGGCCATTGAACAACTGGTGGATAAGCTGCATAATGACAGAATTGGAATCATTGTTTTTGGAGGGCAGGCATATACTCAGTTACCGGTTACAACAGATTACGCTGCTGCAAAACTTTTTTTATCAACCATCAGCACCGATTTAATACCAACTCAGGGGACCGCCATAGGTGCGGCAATTTCGCTTGCAATGGAATCGTTTGATTTTAAAAATAACAGTGGGAAAGCAATTGTAATTATTACAGACGGGGAGGACCATGAAGGAGATGTGATGGAAGAAATAAAAAAGGCCAATGAAAAAAAAGTTTTGATTCATACCATCGGCATGGGTTCTTCCCAGGGATCACCGATACCAATTTACAAACAGGGCCGGCAGGCAGGATTTAAAAAAGACCGGGAAGGGGGAACGGTGGTAACAAAGTTAAATGAGGAAATGCTTTCCCAGATTGCATCAGCCGGCAATGGCATTTATGTTAGGGCAAGCAATGCCGATGGCGGATTAAACATCATACTTGATAAAATTAACACCATGCAAAAAGCCGAATTCGGAACAAAAATTTATACCGATTACGAAGACAGGTTTCAATATTGCATTGCCATTTCATTGTTTTTTCTGATTTTGGATTTTATCATTTCTGAGAAAAAAAGCAAATGGTTGGCGGCAATTAATTTATTTGAAGTGAAAAAATAATTCTCGAATTAAAATGCAATTCATTTTTAATTATTCCCGGGTTCTTTTAGTACTTTTTTTTATTGCCGGAAATTCTTTTTCCCAAATTGAAAAAAAGTTTATTCACGATGGTAATACCATTTACCATCAGGGAAAATATGAAGAAGCAGAAAAAAGCTATCAAAAAGCCCTTGAAAAAAATCCGACTTCACCAACCGGAAAATTTAATATGGCCGATGCACTTTACCGTCAAAAAAAATATGATGAAGCTGCAAAGCAGTTTGGAAATATTGCAGGCAGCTCAGAGGATAAAAATTTAAAAGCAAAGGCATTTCATAACCTTGGCAATTCCATGCTTCAAAGTCAGAAACTGAAAGAGTGCGTTGATGCTTATAAAAATGCTTTGAGAAATAATCCGAACGATGAAGACACCCGGAAAAATCTGGCTTATGCCATGAGAATGATGCAACAGGAGCAAAATCAGCAGAAACAAAACGACAAGAATGATCAAAAGGATAACAAAGATCAAAAGGACCAAAAACAAAATCAGGAAAATCAGGAAAAAAAGGACCAAAAAGAGAATCAGGAGAAAAAAGAGCAGCAGGAAAATGAAAAGCAGGAGAATCAGGAACAGGGAAAAGAGCAGAAAAAAGACCAGCTTTCTAAACAGGATGCACAGCGCCTCCTCGAGTCAATGAATAACGATGAAAAAAAATTACAGGAGAAATTAAAAAGAGAAAAATTACAAAAAGTTCAACCGGTTGAAATCGAAAAGGACTGGTAGATTTTTTTAAATCAAATAAAGGGATTTGAAAATATACTTTGTGTAAAATTAATTATGAAAAAATCAAAAACCATCTTTATCCTGTTTCTCCTTACCCAGTTTTATGTAATTGGCTCGGGAATGGTTTTTGCCGATGATACCAAATTCACTGCTTCGGTTGGCAAGACCGAAGTTTCTGCCGGAGAAAGATTTCAGGTGACTTTTCAAATTAATACTTCGGGTTCCGGTTTTACACCCCCTTCGCTTGAAAATTTTTCGGTTTTATCCGGACCAAACCAATCTACAAGCATGCAATGGGTGAATGGAGCCATGTCGAGCAGTATTTCCTATTCATATATTTTAGTTGCCCCCCGTGAAGGAGATTTTACAATTGGGTCAGCAGGAATAAAAGCAAATGGAAAAACATATACCACCGACCCCATAAAAATTAAGGTGGTAAAAGGAGCTCCTCCTCCACCCCAGCAAACACAAAAAGGGCAACAACAACCGCAAAATCAATCGGGACAGCAAGGTGGAAATGTTTCGGATTACGTATTTATTAAACTTAACCTCGATAAGGCAAAAGCTTTTCTTGGAGAACAGATTATTGCAACCTATAAAATTTATATGAGGGCAAACATTGTGAATAATGATGTTGATCGCCTGCCCACCTTTAATGGTTTTTGGACCCAGGAAATTGAACTTCCGCAACAAGCCAATGTATCGCAGGAGGTAATGAACGGAATTTCATATAATGTAGCTTATATAAAACAAACCATACTTTTTCCTCAGAGGACAGGAACTCTGGAAGTTGATCCCCTGGGGCTGAATGTAGTTTTGCGTTTGCAGGATAACAGCCGCCAGCGAAGTATATTCGATCAGTTTTTTGGCTCTTACAGGGATGTAAAATACGCTGTAAAAAGCAATGCGGTAAAAATTGAAATACTTCCCCTTCCCGAAAACGGAAAACCGGCAGGATTTAACGGGGCGGTCGGAAAATTTACCATGGAATCCACTCTTAATAAAAATCATGTTAAGGTAAACGAAGCAATAAATTTGAAAATTTCTATTTCAGGAAAAGGAAATATAAAATTAATTGAGCCATTTAAAATTTCATTTCCTTCAGATTTTGAAACCTATGACCCAAAAACAAATGACAAAATAGTTCCTTCCGCTTCGGGTTTAACCGGTAAAAAAGAATTTGATTATCTGGCCATCCCCCGGCATTCAGGAAATTTCAATATTGAACCTGTTACTTTCAGTTTTTTTGACCCTTCGGTTAAACAATTCGTCACCCTGAAATCGGGAGAAATGAAAATTGAGGTTGAAAAGGGAGCCGAAAACGAACCCGCAGGAACCTATACTTCCGTTAACCGTGAGGAGGTTAAATTCCTTGGAAAAGACATCCGGTTTATTAAATCTGATCTGGCCGGTTTGAAGAAAAAAAATGAATTTTTCTTTTGCTCATTTTTATTCTGGATTTTATTTGCATGCCCGATATTTATTTTTTTTCTATTATTGGTTTTGAAGGGGAAATACGAGTCCTACCAACAAGATGTAACCGGTTTGAAAAGCCGAAGGGCAACAAGGGTTGCTACCAAAAGATTATCGGTTGCAAAAAATGCCCTTAAAGCAAATGAACGGATTAAATTTTACGAAGAAATTTTTAAAGCATTATACGGTTACCTGAGTGATAAATTATCCATCCCGGTTTCTGATTTATCCAAAGAAAAAATTTCTGAAATTCTTTTGAAAAGGAATCTTAGTGAGGATATAATTGTTCGTTTAATTTCAGTACTGGACCGGTGTGAAATGGCGAGGTTTGCACCCATGACCGATATTCCTGAGAATATTGTTTATGAAAATTCAGTTGAAATCATCAGCAAAATTGAGGAGGGAATAAAATGATGAATACACATTTCAATAATTTCATTCTGTTATTAATCCTTTTGGGAAGCATCTGTCAGAGTGCTTTAGGAAATGATTCCATTTCTGACCCAGCAAAAAATTTAAAACTTGCCAATGAAGCGTATTCGCGCGGGGCATTTGATTCGGCAGCTTATTTATATGAAACAATAATGAAAGCCGGATTTGAATCTACGGCCATTTATTATAATGCAGGAAACTCTTATTACAAAATGAAAAACATTCCATATTCCATTTTGTATTTTGAAAAAGCTAAAAAACTCGATCCAGAAGATGCTGACAATAATTTTAACCTTCAAATGGCAAACCAGCAAATTATTGATAAAGTGGAACCCTTACCTGAATTTATTATAACTAAATGGTGGAAACAATTAATTTCATCTTCTCCGGCAGATTCCTGGGGTACATGGTTTCTGGTTTTTATTTATTATTCAATGGCGATGCTTACCTTTTTTGTTTTTTCTCCCTCTTCCTTTTGGAAGCGTGTGCTTTTTTCTTCCGGTATAATTGGAATTATTCTTGCCTGTTTTTGTTTTACATTTGGTTCAATTCAGAAAGAAAGAACTTCTGAAAATATTGAGGCCATCGTTTTCACTCCAAGTATCACCACCAAAAGTTCACCTGATGAAAACAGCACCAACCTTTTTGTAATTCACGAAGGGTCTAAAGTGAGAATTATGGAAACAGTAAACGAATGGTGTAAAATTTCGCTTCCTGACGGAAACATTGGCTGGATGAGGTCTGAAGAATTAAAGCAGATTTAAGTATTTTCCTTAAAAACAGCCTGTTCATCGCTTGTTTTTATCCTTTAATTGGCTTATTTATTAATTATGGAATAATCTTTTGGTAATATAAGTTATAATTTTATAGTTTCGCCTCCGAAATAAATTTTCAGCCATTGAAAATAGGCGTTCCAAAAGAAAAAAGAGAAAGAGAAAAACGAGTTGCACTCACCCCGGGCCTCGTTGAAATATTAATTTCCAAAGGATTTGAGGTTTTAATAGAGGAAGATGCCGGTTTTGAATCGGCATTTTCAAACAGATATTACCGTGCAGCAGGGGCTACTTTAATTCCCACTGCTTCGCAATTGTATTCTGATTCGGATGTGGTTTTAAAAATAAACCCGCCTTCACCCGAGGAAATAGGTTGGATGAAAAAAAATGCGGTGCTTATTTCATTTATGTTTGCCGCTACCAACCCTGATTTTGTTCTTGCCTGTTGCAAGCAGGGAATTTCTACCTTTTCGATGGATTATATTCCCCGGATTACGCGGGCCCAAAAAATGGATGCATTAAGTTCTCAAACCAATTTAGCCGCATATAAAGCCGTAATTTTAGCAGCCGATACCATCGGAAAAGTTTTTCCATTGATGATGACAGCAGCCGGGACCATCAAACCCGTAAAGGTGGTAATTTTCGGAGCCGGTGTTGCAGGCCTTCAGGCTGCGGCTACTGCCCGGAGGCTTGGAGCGGTGGTAGAAGTAACCGACATCCGTCCGGAAACCAAAGAACAGGTTGAATCTCTTGGAGCTAAATTTATTGAAGTAAAGGGTGACGATTCACTTAAAACTGAAGGCGGATATGTAAAATCAGTTTCTGAAGAATTCCTTAAAAAACAAAAAGAACTGGTTGCAAAACATGTTGCGGATGCTGACATTGTAATTACCACCGCTCTGGTTCCCGGGAAAAAGGCACCTCTACTGGTTTCAAAAGAAATGGTTCGTTCCATGCGTTTGGGCTCTGTGATTGTGGATATGGCAGCCGAGCAGGGTGGAAATTGTGAACTTACCGAAATGAATAAAATCGTTTTAAAAGAAGGTGTTTCTATTGTAGGGGAAACAAATCTGGCCAGTTTGCTTTCGCTTAATTCAAGCCAGCTTTATTCAAAAAATATTACTGAATTCCTTTTTCATCTGGCAACGAAGGAAGGTTTCAAATGGGAAATGGAGGAAGAAATTACCAAAGGATCTTTAATTACCCATAAAGGAGAAGTGGTTCATCCGGTTGTTTTAAAGGCCATGGAAGGAAAACAAACTTTGGCTTTATAACTTTTTTTATTCTGGCTTATCCATTTTATGTACAATTTTTTTCCTCTGAAATTTAATAATTATTTTTTCCCCTCTTTCGGTTTCTTTTTTCCTTCAGGTTTCTTAAAAATATTTTAAATTTATTTTCATGGAACAATTATTATCTTTTGCGGGAGAAAACATCAATATGATTTATATTGTGATTCTTTCGGTATTTGTGGGCATTGAAGTAATTTCAAATGTACCTTCCATTCTTCATACCCCGCTGATGTCGGGTGCAAATGCAATTCATGGGGTAGTTATTGTTGGAGCCATCATTGTAATGGGGCATGCAGATCCCGAAAATTTTATTGCCTTAATCCTCGGTTTTATTGCCGTAATCCTGGGAACCTTAAATGTTGTCGGGGGCTTTGTTGTTACCGACCGCATGCTTGAAATGTTTAAAAAGAAAAAATAAAATTCCCTTCTATGGAAGCCTATCTTCTGGAAATTTTTTACCTTATATCCTCTGTCCTTTTTGTAATCGGGCTGAAAATGCTGAGCAGTCCGGAAACCGCCAGGAAAGGAAATCTGATTGCTGCGGGAGGAATGACCCTCGCCATTTTTGCAACAATCTTTATGCATGTGGATAATGACGGACACCGAATTGGAAATTTTATGTGGATTTTCAGCGGAATGGCAATAGGAACTGCACTTGGATGGATGTCGGCAAAAAGGGTTCAGATGACAGCCATGCCTCAAATGGTTTCAATATTTAACGGTATGGGTGGTGCATGTGCTGCCCTGATCGGGTTGATTGAATTTCCACATTATATCCATAGTGGAGAAACATTAACACTTGCCACTATTTTCGGAGGCCTAATCATTGGAAGCGTTTCATTTGCAGGAAGCATGGTTGCCTTTGCAAAACTGAACGGAAACATGAAAAAGGACATTCGCCTTCCCAATTACAATACGATTAATAATGTAGTTCTTGTTGCCATTTTAATATTAACAGGTTTTATTTTAACCGGAATGTCGGGCGGTTCAGAGATATGGGTTTATATATTATTTATTTCGGCACTTTTTTACGGGGTGTTGTTCGTTATTCCCATAGGGGGAGCGGATATGCCTGTGGTGATTTCTCTTTTAAATTCTTTTACGGGGCTTGCCGCTGCCTTTGCCGGTTTTCTTTATGGAAACATGGCCATGCTCACCGGAGGAATATTGGTGGGGTCGGCAGGAACCATTCTAACGGTAATTATGTGCAACGCAATGAACCGGTCGCTTTTCAATGTAATTTTTGGCGCTTTTGGTTCCGGGGGTGCAACAGGCACAGCGGGCGGACCGGGGAATTCAGATAAGTCAGTAAAGGAAATTTCTGTTTCCGATTTGGCAATTTTGATGAATTATTCCAAAAAAGTAATTATTGTTCCGGGATATGGTTTGGCCGTGGCGCAGGCACAGCATGTAATTCATGAAATTGAAACCCTTTTGGAAAGTAAAGGGGTGGATGTTAAATATGCAATTCATCCTGTGGCTGGAAGAATGCCCGGCCACATGAACGTTTTGCTTGCCGAATCAAATGTGGATTATTCCAAATTGGTTGAAATGGAAGAGATAAATTCAGAGTTTGCCACAACGGATGTTGTTTTGGTAGTGGGCGCCAACGATGTAGTGAACCCTGCTGCAAAAAATAATCCGAACAGCCCCATTTTCGGAATGCCCATTCTGGAAGTCGAGAATGCAAGGCATATCATCATTAACAAAAGAAGTATGAATGCAGGATATGCAGGGATTGACAACGAACTTTTTTATGATGCAAAAACAAGCATGTGGTTTGGCGATTCGAAAAAAGTTCTCACAGCACTCGCTTCTGAATTAAAGGCGAACTAAATTCTTACAATTTAAAAATTTCCGGAAGAAAAAAATCTATTGCTTAATTTTCTGGAGGGCAAAATCAATTTGGAAACTGGTAGATTCTTCGGCACCTGCGGTATCTTCATCCTGTTGTGATTCTGAATATCCGGCAGCATTAATGATAACAGTGTATTTCAAGTTTGGAAGTACAAAACGCTCTCCTTTGATGGCTTTTTCATCAAATTCATAAGTTCCTTTTTTGGAAGTACGCATTTCAAAAATGCTTCCATCCGAACCTTTAAGTTTTACACTTGCATCACTGATTGGCTTTTTTGTTTCTGCATCAAAAACTTTTCCTTTTATAGAAAAAATCATGGCTTTGGCATCCGGTTTATTTTCCTGGGCCATTGCAGTTAAAGAGAATAGGGAAATAAACAATATCGGAAAAAAATATTTATTAGTTTTCATGGTTTGCGGTTTTTTTTTTCAAAAGTAACTGATTTAATTAAAAGGAATAAAAAAAAGCATGAAAATAATATGGAAGAGGCATTTTTTATTACATTAAATCCTGTAAGAAAGAAAAATTCCGGGGGTTAATATTCCAGGATACTCCACATCAAAAATAACAGCTTTTTTAATAATTAAAGCAGCCCCAATTTCAATTGCAAACGAAAATTTTTGATTCCAGTTTGCCCTAAATCCCGTGTTTATGGAGACGCCTGATTTTTTATCCGTTATTGAAGTGAAAACATCCAGAGCTCCGAAAACACCATATTTTTCCTGCCCTTTCAAATAAAATGCACTCCCTAAAGCAATAAACAAATCGCTTGAAATAAAATCCCAATTAACGGGAACCCTGAAGCTCCAATTGCCATTTTCAGAAATTTTTTCATATTGAACACCAATACCATTCGTAATCACAGGGGATAATCTTACTGAAAAAATTTTTCTTTTTGTGTATATAGAATCAAAAGAAAACCCCATTTGCCCTTTTCGCTTGAAAGTCTTGTACCGTCCGTCCGCAAATTCAATAACTGCAATTTCTTTTTTTTCAGAGTAAAAAACAGGCCCCTCCGGATTATTGAACTTTTTATAACTGATAACTGTAGAATCGGAATTTAAAACAGAGGCTTCGGTCACAGTATTGTTAATAAAATAAATCTTGTCCTGGCCAATGGACCAAAAAGCCAGGAATTGTAAAAAAAATAAAATATGTAAACCTGAAAATTTCAAAATTGAAAACCAATCTGATAACCCAATTTTACCCATGAAGAATAATTTCCCCAAACCGGAATACCCAAATAAATTATTGAATTTATATTAGGATTAAGGTGGATATATAATCCGGAGGTTATACTTGACATTGAAAATTTTACATAATTATAAATAACATCATTCAACGAATTATATTGTGTATTTGAATATCCGAAATTCATTTTTTTTATGTATTGGCCGGTTTCGAAAGAAGGCCCGAAAAAAAAGTTTAACCTGGATGGTTTTAAAGGATAATAATTTAAACTTATTCCGGTAGCCCATAATTTTTGAAAACCGCTAATCTTTGGGCTTCTGGATGTGTTGAAATTAACCGGGATTCGAACTCCCAGTTTATTTTTAAATTTCCTTTCGTAAGATACACCTAAATTCCCGATAAAAAATTCAAACAGATTTAGATCGATTGCATTTTGGGGAGGTACAAATTTCAGGGAACCCCTTTCCCTTGTTCTTTTAGGACTATGGGGAATTTTTACAGGAAATAAATCAAAAGTGCGGTTTTCATAAACAATAAGAACAAGGGCATCTTTCGAAATGGAATATACAGATGAGTCAGAAGAATTAAATAATTTATATCTAACAAATGCAGGTTCAACAGTTAAAACTTTTGCCTCTATTCTTGAACTATCCAGTTTATAAATGTAATCCTGGGAAAATGAATTAAACCCGATTATTATTAGTATTAAAAGGGGCAGGTATTTCATTTATTTTTTCAGATCAAGCTGAACTGATTT
>JAHEZO010000018.1:0-20404 GCA_023250995.1 Flavobacteriales bacterium
AAAAACGTAAATGAACAACGTAAGTGCAATGGCTATTGCTTTGAAAATTTTGGAAATATTTTTCATGGGAGTTATTTTGGGGTTACACTTTTTTTGATTTTTTTAAGGGCATAAAATTAAAGAAAAAAAAGAAAAAAACTAATTTTTAATTCAAAATAATTAAACCGGACTCCCTTCCGAAAGGCAGAATTATCGCAGGTTTGAAAGGTTCGGGAGTTAAAGAAAGAAACAAATGGGATTAAAATTTCGGGGAACTCAATTAATGCTAAAACCCAAAAAATATTCAACGAATTAAAGTAACCGTACCGAATTTATCAAACTTTTCGAAGTTTAATCCCGAGGCTTTGATATGATAAACATAAGCACCAGTTTTCAATAACCTGCCTTTATCAGATTTGCCGTCCCATGCATTAAAAATATTATCCGACTGATAAACAATTTCACCCCAACGATCGAAAATAACAATGCTGAATTTTTCAACCCCTGTTCCTTTTATCAAGAAAACATCATTGATATCATCTCCATTGGGCGTGATTGAATTTGGAACCCAGATTTCGAGAGGTGGGAGAATTTTTTTGATTATAGAATCAGAGCAGCCAAATTGTGTGGTGGCAACAAGTTTTACATCGTGTTCACTTACCTGTTTATAGTAAAAAACGGGATTCTCTGACTCGGAAGTTCCTCCTTCCCCAAAATTCCATAAAAAGGAATCAGCCCTAAGGGAGGTGTTAGTAAACAAAACAGAATTATCTGCCCGGAACAAAAATTCAAAATCGGCCTCGGGAACCACGATTGAAACCGAAACATTGGCACTATCGGAATTGCCGCATTTATCTGAAACGTAAACTGTATAATTTCCGGAGGAAGGAGGAAAAACTGAAACGGAATCCGAATTACCGGCAAAATTGCTCCAGGAATAAAAATAAGTTCCTTCACCGCCCGAAGCAGATGCTAACAGGTTTACCTGATTGTTTGGGCAGGAATTCAGAAGTGTATCATTGGTTGAAACAGTTAAAGGTGGATAAACAGGAATCACAACATTTAGTGTGTCATAAACCGTATCGGTTGGGCAATGGTCGGTAACGCCTAAAACATAAAAGGTTGTGGACAGTGGATTTACCACTAGGGAATCTTTGGTATCAATCCAATTGTTCCACGTAAAAGTGTATCCACCGCTTCCGAATTTTGCCGAAGGTTTTACAATTATTACATCTCCGGGGCAATCAAGGGTATCATCCGGTCCTGCATCCGCAACCAATGGGGTATAATCGGCCACGGTAATTGTTACATCCACCGAACCCGTATCTTTTCCACATTGATCTGTGGCGTATGCCGTATAGGTAACTGTTTGAAGCGGGTTTGCAGTTAATAATGAATCGAAAATTATTACTCCGTTGGTATCCCACCAAACAACATAGGGTTCAAACCCATCGGCCGGATTGGCCTCAAGCAACGCAGTATCACCCGGACACACGGTTGAAGCCCCCGAGGAAAAAATCTGAATATCAGCACCCAGAACTAAAACAGAAACCGCAGCAATTTCGGAATCAGATCCACAGGCATCGGTAACGGTTACCAGATAATTTGTTGTAACCGGTGGCGTTACCAGAATTGAAGGAGTGGTTTGGCCGGTGGACCATAAATAAGTTACCGGAAAAATCCCACTTACTACCTGAACAGAAATTAACGTATTATTATTAATGCAGTCTACCGTATCATCAACTGTTATTAGTGAAAGAGAATCATTAAAAACCGAAACCGTAACTTTTCCCGAATCGGCATCCAACCCGCAGGCATCCGTAACAGTTACAAAGTAATCAGTAGTAACCTGAGGGTTTACAATAATGGTTGGAGTTGTTTGGCCTGTGCTCCATAAATAGGTTGCGGGTTCGTATCCGCTTAGAATTGAAATATCCAACTGTGCATTTGCCAAACAATTTACGGTATCATCTTCCATCGAAAAACTTAAAGTATCATTTACTACCGAAATTTTTACCGTGTCTACAGAAGAGTTTAATCCGCAGCCATCCGTAACTGTTACATAATAATCTGTATCAATCAATGGGCTGACGGTAATGGTGCTGTCGGTATCGTTGGGACTGGTACTCCACAAAAAATGCAGAGGGGGAATACCGCTGGAGGCGGAAACAGTAACCGGTAAATTGGGCGTAAGGCAATTGGCCGTATCATCCAATAAAATTAACTGCAAAGGAGGAATATCACTTATCGACAAGGAAAGCGAACCAGCATTTCCACTGAAACAAATGTTTGTTTGATCAATGGAAATATTTAAAGTATCCAAACCCTCCACCACAAAATCCTGAATAGGGTCAAAAGAAAAAGTAGCAGTGGTATCACCGGGCATAAAAATTATGGTATCTGAAATGTTGGTATAATCCACTCCTTCAATGGCATTGCCTGTTTGAGTAAGAATAACAGTATCTTTTATTGAAATATCACCAACCCGCACTAAGGAAATGATTACCGGTCCGCAGCTTTCATAAAGTGCCGTATCTGCTCCACCTGTAGTACCGCTTAAAACATTTGGTGGAGTGGCACTAATTGTAACCGTGCCGCTACTGAAACTTTTTGCTTCAAGGAAAACGGATGAAATTAGAGCCCCGTCAGAGCCATCTGCAATAGCAAGTTTAATATGATACGTTTGACAGGGAGTTACGGGCGACATAGCAGTAAAAACTGACGTAAACCCATTTAATCCAACAGTTGTATTAGAGGGGTTATTAATATAATATTGAGAGTTTTTTACATTATTTACGGAGCTGATGGTAATTGGAAGGGCAGGGGAACTATTTGGAACTATTGCAATATTTTTTGCCCCGCCCGGAAAACCTGCGGGTGCCTGATATGGGCCTGCGATGCCGGGGCCTGAAATAAGGAATGCAAAAACATCATTGTAAGAAGTATTTACATAGGTAAGGTATTCGTCAGAACCAAAAACATAACGAAATTCAACCGTATCATCTGAAGGAACAAAGTCAAATTCCAGAACACATTTATCGTTAATAGAACTTACTGAAAAAAACTGCCCGATCAAGGGAGGAACCGAATTGGCAATGTTCAGCAAATCATTATCCACACCCACTCCGGTAATACCCGTTCCAAACCCACCAGGTGTATTTTCCAGAATATCATCCGAGGACATTACAATGCCGCTATCAAGCCCCAGATTTGAACTTTGGCCGTCAAAATACCCAATTTGTTTCTGATCTCCAACATAAGTGATATTGCTTGCCACCACCCCTGTCCCAAGCAAAATATTCTGAACCAAATAAGGCGAAGAATTAAAAGGAGCGCTGCCATTCACCGAAAGCTGGCAATAACCTAAAGAAATCCAAATTGGAAAAGTAAAAACAAAAGCAAAATATTTAAAAATTTTCCTCATCCTTTATTGTCCGGTTATTACAAATTTATAATTCTCATAATTCCCATCGTAAAAACTTATTCCGAGAAGATAAATTCCCACATTGGGAGATGTAATTTCAATATTATTTTTCCCATCCGAAATATAGGTGGGTTTTTCTAAAATTAAAATGATTTCACCAAACAAATTTAGGATTTTCACTGATTCAATTTCTTTCCATCCTTCCTCCCCCGTCAAATGGAAAACCCCGTTATTGGGGTTGGGTAAAATTTGAACCCTTTTCTTAAAATTAATTTTTCCACTTTCCCCGGAAATCAAATCAACAACAACGCTATCTATGGCATTGCAACCATTCGAATCGGTAACAGTTACGAAATATGTTCCTGCTGAAAGGCCTGTTGGGTTAAAAACGGTTTGCTGGGCAGGGTCGCTCCACAAAAATGAATATGGTGGGTTTCCTCCTGAAACTATTGATTTGGCGGCACCCACACTATTTCCGGAATCGGGAATTGAAAAGGTGTTAACCGAAATTTCCAAGGGTTGCGTAATGTTTACCGTGGAAACGAAAACGCAATTTGAATCGGTTTTTGTAACCGTAACAGAAAATTGCCCCGAACAAAGGCCGGTAGCGGCAGAATCGGTTTGCCCATTACTCCAGAGAAAAAAAGAACTATCTTGAAAATGAACAGTTGCTGAACCATCACAACCTCCGAAGCAATTATTATTTTGGGTGGAAAGATTCAGAGGGAGTGTATCAGAAATTCCAATGGTAACCGAACCGATGGTAGGACAAACGGAACTATCAGCCGAAACTGAAACCGAATATTGGCCTTCACAAAGATTTGTAATTAATGAATCGGTCTCTCCATTGCTCCAAAGATATGAAACACTATCCGGTCCCGAAACCATTGCCGTTCCGTTGCAGGAACCGGAACAAGTAGCGTCTGTAGTGGTCAATGTTAAATCCAATGAAGTTCCGTTGCTGCCAAAGCTTTTTGCGTTTAAGAAAACAGCCGAGGCCATCGCCCCATCTGAACCATCGGCAATGGCAAGTTTCAAATGATATGTTTCCCCGGGATTTACCCCTACGGATGCAGTAAACACGGTGGTAAAACCATTTAAACCCACGGTGGTGTTTGCCGGATTGTCAATATAATATTGGGGATTCAATACATTATTCACCGAAGAAATTGTTATGGGAAGCGGTGGAGAAGAATTCGGTACAAATGCAATGTTTATTGAGCCGTTGGGAAATGCAGGCGGACTTTGATATGGGCCGGTTATGCCCGGACCGGAAATAAAAAATGCAAACACATCATTATAGGAAGTATTTACATAAGTAAGGTATTCATCCGAACCAAAAACATAATCGAATTTCATGGAATCGCAAAAGGGGATAAAATCGAATTCCAGTACCGCTTTATCATTGGTAGAACTTACTGAAAAACTTTGCCCGATCATTCCCGGTACGGAATTGGCAATGGTTAGCAAATCAGTGTCACCGCCAAAGGTTCCGATTCCTGTTCCTCCCCCTCCGGAAATAATTTCTAAAATATCGTCATTTACCAAAACGATTCCGCTGTCAATTCCAAGGTTTGAGTTCATCCCGTTAAAAAAACCAATTTGTTTAGGGTCGCCAATAAATGTAAAATTACTGGTAGTCATTCCCCCTCCCGAGAGAACGCTTTGAACCAGGTACTGGGGAGAATTATAAGGTGAATTTGTATTTGTTGTCAATTGAGAAAACAAATTAGCAACTTGAAAAAAAATTAAAAGGAAAAACAAAAATATCCGCACATTTTTCATAGAAGGCGGCAAAGTTAAGAATTCTGCCTTTACAACAACCTAATTTTCAACTTAAATGAATAAATTGTTTTGGCCGCAAAGACGCAAAGACACAAAAACTATTTTTCGCTTTTTATTTTTTGCCCCTTTGTGTCTTTGTAGCATTAAAACCTTTTAAAACCTTAAATTAGAATTATAGTACCGACAATAGTTAAAATTAATATTTTACTTTTGGCATCCTAAAAAAGCTAATCCCAATATTGAAAAACAATAGGGAAAACAATGAATTAAAAAAAGAGCTTCCATGGTATTTGTTATGACGAATTTTTTTTATTCGGTTGCCATAGGGCAAAAAAGAACTTTGAAACCCAATTCAGGAAAACCAATTGTCAGTAAAAAAAACATCAACCATTTAAAATAAAAAACCAATTTTATGGAACAAATAAATAGTTACATCGAAAAAAATAAACAGCGATTTCTTGATGAGTTATTTGAGCTATTAAGAATACCATCAGTAAGTGCCGATCCAAAACATAAAACCGATGTTCTTCAATGTGCTGAGATAACCAGAAAAAAACTGGCTGAAGCGGGCGCGGTGAATACCGAAGTTTGTCCAACCGCAGGATACCCCATTGTTTACGGGGAAAAAATAATTGACCCTAAATTACCCACCGTAATAGTTTACGGCCATTATGATGTTCAACCTGCAGACCCCCTCAACCTCTGGCATACAAAACCTTTTGAACCGGAGATTCGGGAAGGAAATATTTATGCCCGCGGATCGGCAGATGACAAAGGCCAGTTTTATATGCATGTTAAAGCCTTCGAGCTGATGATGAAAACCAATACCCTTCCCTGCAATATTAAATTTATGATTGAAGGTGAAGAGGAAGTTGGGTCGGTAAATCTGGGTGAATTTGTAAAGCAAAACAAAACCAGGTTAAAAGGGGATGTAATTTTAATTTCTGATACTTCCATAATTGCAAACGATACTCCTTCAATTTCGGTTGGATTAAGAGGGTTGAGTTATATGGAGGTAGAAGTAACCGGACCCAATAAAGATTTACACTCGGGAGTTTATGGAGGAGCTGTTGGAAATCCAATAAACATTTTGTGCGAGCTTATTACCTCTATAAAAGATACAAACGGAAAAATTACCATTCCCGGATTTTATGATGATGTGATAGAAGTTTCAAAGGAGGACCGGATCGAAATGGCCAAAGCCCCATTTGATTTATCCGAATATAAAAATGAACTTGGAGTAGAAGATGTGACTGGAGAAAATGGCTTTTCCACCTTAGAACGAACTTCTATCAGGCCTACTCTGGATGTGAACGGAATGTGGGGTGGATATACAGGTGAGGGGGCAAAAACCGTATTGCCATCCAAGGCCTTTGCTAAAATTTCAATGCGGCTTGTTCCAAACCAGAACTCTCAAAAAATTTCGGATTTATTCGCAAGCCATTTTAAAAAAATTGCACCGAAAACAGTAAAGGTAAAAGTTACATATCACCATGGAGGGGAACCCATAGTTACCTCCTCGAGTTCACCCGCATATAAAGCAGCCTCAAGGGCAATGGAAACTTCATTCGGAAAAAAGCCAATACCGGTACGGGGAGGTGGAAGCATCCCCATTGTTGCGCTTTTTAAAAAGGAGCTCGGACTTGACTCGATATTAATGGGCTTTGGTTTAGATTCTGACGACATTCATTCTCCAAACGAGAAATACGGAGTGTTTAATTACCTGAAGGGAATTGAAACCATTCCGCATTTTTTCAGGTTTTTTGCCGAGGGAGGGAAATAGGCGGAGGTTGATGGGTTGATAAACCAAAATGATTAATTAAAAAAGAAATGGAATTTATTGCCGCATTAAAATGGATTTTCGGGAATAATTGGAATGATAGAGACGCCCAAATTGGGCGTCTCAACCTTCAAAATTGGGTTGATAAACCAAAATGATTAATTAAAAAAGAAATGGAATTTATTGCCGCATTAAAATGGATTTTCGGGAATGAAAGATGAAATAAAAAATACAAATAAAATGAAAAAATTTTCTCTGGTTTGTTTTATTGCCTTTGCCTTAATTGCCTGCAAAAAGAAGAATGAGGAACCCTCTTCAGGTAAAGGTCTTAACATTGAATTTTTAAGCATTTCCCCATCTGCAGTAAAAGAACATACCGACTCGATTACTATCACTTTTTCTTATAATGATTCTGATGGTGATTTGGGCGAAAGCAACCCAGCCAAAACAAATCTTTTTGTTACCGACACAAGAAATAATGTTGAATATCAATACCGGATTTCTCCTCTTGCTCCCTCCGAAAACAACGCATCCATCAGGGGGAAATTAAATGTGGTTGTAAATAATATTGCCATTACAGACAGTTCTTCCTCCCAAAAAATTTCATATTACCTGTATGTAAAAGATCGTTCCGGGAATATCAGCAACTCAATAACAACTTCATCTGTACTTATAGAAAAATAGGTTTTGAATCCTCAGTATTTAAAGCGAATCTCAATATTTTTTACATTTTTTTTCACAAATGATTTTAAGAAACTCCATTATTATTTTTCTCCTTACCTTTATTTATTCCTTGCTTCGATACAATTTTTTTGGCAATGTTCCATTTGCCGATATTCCCACTTTAATTTTAAACAAGGCGATTTCCTTTTCTTCCATAATATTTTTATTTCTGGCCATTTTAAATTTTCACCATAAAAACAAAAAAAACGGGGCCTCCTACATAAATTTTTTTAAAGCCTTTTCATTGATGCATATACTTCTTTCCATACCTTTGTTAAATTCAACTTATTACCCAAAATTATTTTCCGGAGGAAGGTTATCGCTTTATGGAAACCTTGCCCTGCTTACAGGAGTTTTTTCTTTTGCCTGGCTCGTGAGCAAAAAAGTTGGATTAGTTTTTTCAATTTTATTCCTTCTTTTAGCTGCCCACCTTTTTTATATCGGGAGTACAAACTGGCTTGATTTTAAAGGATGGTATGGCAGCATGCCGCCAATAACTTTAATATGTTTCTTAATGGTTTCGGGCCTTTTTGCTTTTTCTTTTTTTAACAAAAACCGGCTACCGGAAAATTGATTTGCCGAAAAAATCCCACTTTAGCAAAGTGATTAATAAAATTAAAACCCTTTAAAAATGTGTGGTATTGCAGGGGTGTTTTCCCCAAATGGAAAAGCAGAAGAGCTCAGGCCCGGAATTCTAGGCATGTCGAAAAAAATCCGGCACCGGGGCCCTGATTGGTCGGGCATATTCAGTAATGATAAAGCAGTTTTGGCTCACGAACGACTCGCCATTGTTGATCCCCAATCGGGTGGACAACCCCTGTATAGCCGGGATAAAAAACTCGTTTTGGCCGTAAACGGTGAAATTTACAATCATCAGGAATTGCGAAAAGATTTAAAAGATTATTCCTTTTTAACACAATCAGATTGCGAAGTTATTTTAGCTCTGTATCAGAAAAAGGGAATTAATTTTATTGAAGATCTGAATGGAATTTTTGCCTTCGCACTTTATGACCGGGAAACGGGCCACTTCCTTATCGCCCGTGATCATATGGGAATTATTCCCCTCTATATCGGATGGGATAAATCCGGTAATTTTTATTTTGGTTCAGAGTTAAAAGCACTCGAAGGGGTTTGCAATAAACTTATTGAGTTTCCCCCGGGGCATTATTTGTACAGTAAGGATGGGCCTGAGCCGAAACCCTGGTACAAGAGAAATTGGATTGATTTTGAAAATGTAAAAAATAATATTTCTGACTCTTTAAAGCTTAAAAAAGGCCTGGAGGATGCCGTTCACCGGCAACTGATGAGCGATGTTCCTTATGGGGTGCTTCTTTCAGGAGGACTTGATTCCTCTATCATAGCAGCAATAACAAAAAAATTTGCGGCCAGAAGAATTGAGTCTGATGATAGCCAGCAGGCCTGGTATCCGCAGCTTCATTCTTTTGCCGTGGGGTTGGTTGGCTCGCCAGATCTTGCTGCCGCCAGGAAAGCAGCCGGGCATATCGGTTCGGTTCATCACGAAGTAAATTTTACCGTTCAGGAGGGGCTGGATGCCATCCCGGATGTTATTTATCATCTCGAAACCTATGACGTTACCACCATAAGGGCTTCTACTCCAATGTATCTTTTAGCCCGCGTAATAAAATCTATGGGAATAAAAATGGTGCTTTCTGGCGAAGGTGCCGATGAAATTTTCGGAGGGTATTTATACTTTCATAAAGCCCCATCACCCAAGGATTTTCACAATGAAACCGTACGCAAACTTGGAAAATTACATTTGTACGATTGCCTCAGAGCAAATAAATCTCTTGCCGCCTGGGGCATTGAAGGGAGAGTCCCTTTTTTGGATAAAGAATTCATGGATGTTGCTATGAATCTTAACCCTGAAGATAAAATGGCCGGCAACGGAAAAATTGAAAAATGGATTTTGCGTAAAACTTTTGAAGATTATCTTCCCAAAAGCATTGCCTGGAGGCAAAAAGAACAGTTTTCTGACGGGGTGGGTTATGGCTGGATTGACACGTTAAAAAAAGTTGCTTCAGATCAGGTAAGTGATGAACAATTGGAAAATGCAAAATTCCGTTTTCCGATTCATCCTCCCATGTCGAAAGAGGAGTACAGATACCGATCCATTTTCTCCGATTTGTTTCCATCCGATTCAGCAGCTTCCTGCGTTCCATCGGTAAAATCAGTAGCATGCAGCACTCCCGAAGCACTGGCCTGGGATGCCTCTTTTCAAAACGCAAACGATCCTTCGGGAAGGGCGGTAAAATCAATACATAACGATGGGTATAAATAGGAAAGAAATATTTCCCAAATTTTCATAATGTTAAGTCAAAAGAGTCGGAAGTCGGAAGTCGGAAGTCGGAAGTTGGAAGTCGGAAGTCAAAAAAAGTATGAGGATTTAATAACTGATGTGCCGCACATCTCTATTTCAAATTACAAATAACAATAATCAAATTGCAAATATATTCCAATGACCAATAAAGAAAATTATAAACCGCTAAAGAAGATTTTTTCGGCAATAATCGAAAAATCAAGATAGCAGACGGTTTGAAAGTTGAAATTTTGATATTGAATATTATTTGTATTTTGAAATTTGTATTTTGGAAATTAATGTTTTTGCGTAACTTCAGTTAATAATTATTTGTGGATTAATAAAATCCATAAGAAAGGAATGTAGTGTTATGTTAAACATACATTGGCGGGTTTTATAAAAAACCACAATTTATTTACATTAAAAACATTAGGATGAGAATAATTAAATTCGGAGGAACATCCGTTTCTGACCCCGAAAGAATTAAAAATGCCATTGGAATAATTAAAAGGTATTATTCTGAAAACAATTCGCTTGCTCTTGTTATTTCGGCACAGGGCGGGGTAACAGATCAACTGGTAAAACTTTGCGAAATCATTTCAATCCAAAATTCCCCCACAGAAGAAATAATACTTGAAATTGAACAGCGGCATCTTTCAACCATTAAGGCCCTCCTTCCAATCTCGAATCAATCATCTGCACTTGCCGAGGTAATGGCCTTGTGCAATGAACTTTCTGGTATAGTAAAAGGCGCATCGCTGGTTGGAGAAGTTACTCCCCGGACCCACGACCTGGTTTTAAGTTTTGGCGAAAGGCTTTCAGCATTTGTTTTTGCCATGGCGTTGAAAACCGAAATCCCCTCGGCAAAATATACCGATGCAAGAAACCTTATTAAAACTGATACTGCTTTCGGGAAGGCCAAAGTGGATTTCGAAATTACCAACAAATTTATTAAAGAATATTTTGAAAGCAACAAGGACCTTTGTGTGGTTACTGGTTTTATTGCAAGCTCACATTTGGGCCAAACCACAACCCTTGGCCGGAGCGGTTCCGACTACACAGCTTCCATCCTGGGTGCAGCTTTAAAGGCAGATGCCATTGAGATATGGACAGATGTGGATGGGGTAATGACGGCAGATCCACGCTATGTAAAAGAAGCCCAAAGCATCTCCCAAATGTCGTACCTCGAAGCCATGGAATTATCACATTTTGGGGCCAAGGTTATTTTTCCTGCCACCATGCAACCTGCCATGGTAAAGGAAATACCAATATTGGTTAAAAACACTTTTAATCCAACCCATAAAGGAACTTTAATTTGCAAGGAAACCGGACCCGACAACAGTTTTATCAAAGGAATATCATCCCTTAAAAACATTTGCCTGATAAACCTTGAAGGAAGCGGAATGGTAGGAGTTGCCGGGGTTTCCTCCCGATTGTTCAAAGTCCTGGCTCAGCACAGTATCAGTGTTATTCTAATAAGTCAGGCTTCATCTGAACATTCAATCTGCATTGGATTAATGGAAGCTGACTCTGAAAAGGCCCGGAACTTATTAGAAGATACCTTTTCTGAAGAACTAAAAGCGGGATTAATTTCATCAATACATTTAGAAAAGAACCTTGCCATTGTTGCGGTGGTTGGAGAAAATATGCGGAAAACCCCAGGAGTTGCTGCTGGCGTGTTCGGGCCCTTGGGCCGGAACGGCATAAATGTAAAAGCTATTTCTCAGGGGAGCTCGGAACTAAATATTTCCATCGTTATTAATCAATCGGATTTAAAAAAGGCCATCAGCATTTTACATCAGTCGCTTTTTAATCTGGAGCTGATAAGAATTCATTTATACATTGCAGGAACAGGGTCCATAGGCACCAGGTTACTTGAGATGATTGAGAGCCAAAGTGGATATCTTGAATCGCAAAAAATTTTGTTGATAATAAGCGGGTTAATCAATACCAAAAAAATGTTAATTTCTCAAAACGGTTTAACCTTAAAAAGCCTTAAAGAATTATTTGAAAAGGAAGGCGAAAAAGCAGAACTGAGCCGTTTTATTGAAACAGCCCTGAAACAAAACCTCGAAAACAGTGTGTTTGTAGATCTCACAGCTTCACCCGACCCCGTAAGTCATTATTACAGGATTCTATCAAACAATATTGCAATTGTTGCTGCAAACAAAAAGGCCAATACCCAAAGAATGGAGGAATATAATTTATTGCATTCGGCCTCCAAAAAAAGAAACTCCCCATTTCATTACGAAACTAATGTAGGGGCAGGTTTACCTGTGATAAATGTTTTGAGGAGCTTATTGGCAAGCGGTGATAAAATAATAAAAATAGAAGCGGTATTATCCGGAACCATGAATTATCTTTTATCAGAATACAATGGAGAGGTATCATTTTGCAATTTGGTTAAACTGGCCAAAGAAAATAAATATACCGAGCCCGATCCCCGCGATGATTTAAGCGGGATGGACGTAGCCAGAAAGTGCCTTATTCTGGCCCGTGAATGCGGCTGGGAAATAGAGTTGGGTGATATTGGGGTTGAACCCTTAATGAACCCCGAAGCAGCCAATGCCCGGGATATTCCTGCCTTTTTTGAGGAGTTAAAAAAATACGATTCCCCTTTTAACAGCAGGTTTAAAAAAGCAAAATCGAAAGGAAAAAAGCTTCGGTATGTCGCCCTGATTGAAAATGGGAAGGCAGGGGTTTCAATAAATGAAGTAGACGAAGTTCATCCGTTTTTCTCCCTTAAGGGGACCGAAAACTGCATTTACCTTACCAGTAATTATTATCAGAAATATCCTATGGTAATCAGAGGACCGGGGGCAGGAGTTGATGTTACATCGGCAGGGGTATTGGCAGATATAGTAAGAATCGCTGAAGGACTAAAAAGGTAAAAGATTTCGGCTGAGTAAATTTTTACCTGAAAAATAAATTTTTTAAGTTAGGGGAATACCCCAGGCTTTTTTAAAATAATGAATTTGAAACAATATAAATCTGTTACCGCCTTCGCCCCCGCAAGTGTTGCAAACGTAGGTTGTGGATTCGATATTATGGGGTTTGCCATTGAAGGGATTGGCGACAGAGTTACTGTTTCGCTGCAGGAAGAAGGAATGAATTCAGAGGTAACCCTTAGCGGACCTTTCGGAAAAATTATTCCCTCCGCCAGAAAAAAAAATACGGCCGGTGTGGCAGTGGATGCCTTTTTAAATGCTACCGGTAACCATAATATCCATCTTGGGATATCTCTGGAAAAAAACATGCCCCTGGGCAGCGGAATGGGCAGCAGTGCTTCCAGTTCGGCAGCCGCAGTTTTTGCTGCCAATTATTTATTGGGAAATAAATTAACTACAAAAGAATTAATTCCTTTTGCAATGGAGGGTGAGCGCATTGCCTGTGGCTCGGCCCATGCCGATAATGTGGCCCCTGCCCTTCTGGGCGGCTTTGTGCTCATCCGAAGTTATTCCCCTCTGGATATTGTTCAGGTAAAATGCCCCGCTGATTTATTTGCAGTGGTAGTTCACCCTCATATAGAACTTCACACGAGTGATGCCCGCAGAATTTTGAAAAAAGAAATCACGGTAACCGAAGCGATAAAACAAAGTGCCAACACTGCCGGTTTTATGGTGGCCCTTTTAAGTGAAGATTTTGATTTGCTAAAAAGATCAATGCACGATTTAATTGCCGAACCAAGGCGGACACAATTAATTCCGGGCTTTGAAGAAATAAGAAGCAGCGCTTATAAATCGGGTGCCATTGGAAGCGGAATTTCGGGTTCAGGCCCATCCGTGTTTGCCCTTTGCAGAGGAGAAAAAACCACCCGGGAAGTTGCAACGATTATCGGTCATATTTTTTCGCGAAACGGATTAAATAATGAATCATTTGTTTCGAAATTAAACTCTCCTGGCGCATACATTATTTCTGCCGAAAAATAAATATGCTTTATTATAGTATTAATAATCCAAAGGAAAAAGTATCGCTCAGAGAGGCGGTTTTAAAAAGCATTTCAGGAAATTCAGGATTATATATGCCCTCGAAAATCCCTAAATTACCGGCTGCCTTTTTTAAAAACCTCCACCGGATGAGCCTGAAAGAAATAGCTTTTGAAGTTTCAAAATCTATGCTGGGTGATGATGTTCCTTCCTCTGAATTAAAAAAAATTATTGAGGTTGCTCTTTCCTTTCCAATTCCATTAAAAAAACTGAATGAAAATTTATTTGTACTTGAATTATTTCATGGGCCCACTCTGGCATTTAAAGATGTTGGGGCTAGATTTATGGCTGGTCTTTTCGAATATTTTCTTGCAAATGAAAATCGTGAGGTAATTATTTTGGTGGCCACTTCGGGCGATACCGGCAGTGCCATTGCCAATGCCTTTTTTAATAAAAAAGGGGTTAAGGTTGTTATTTTATATCCTTCAGGGAAAGTAAGCCCATTGCAGGAAAAACAATTAACCACGATGGGGGGAAACATTACTGCCCTGGAGGTAAAAGGAAATTTTGACGACTGTCAGGATCTGGTAAAAAAAGCATTTTCTGATGAAAAAATCAACCGGAAAATTAATTTAACTTCCGCCAATTCAATCAATTTTGGCCGGTTGCTTCCGCAAACTTTTTATTATTTCCATGCCGTTGCGCAACTTGGCAAAAATCCAAAAAGGGTGGTAATAAGCGTTCCGAGCGGAAACTTCGGAAACCTTACCGCAGGATTGATTGCAAAAAAAATGGGCCTGCCGGTTTATAAATTTATTGCCGCTACAAATAAAAATCATTCTGTTCCCGACTTTTTAAAAAGCGGAAAATTTAAACCGGGGAAAACGGTGTTTACCATTTCAAATGCAATGGATGTTGGCAATCCAAGCAATTTTTCACGCATGCTGTATATTTATAAAGGAAATGCGCAACAAATATCTTATGACATAAAAGGACTTTGGTATAATGATAATCAAACCAGGCAATCCATTGGCGAGCTTTATAAAAAATATTCTTACCAGCCCGATCCACATGGGGCCATTGCCTATGCCGGATTAAACGGTTTTGGATTAACTAAAAATCAAACAGGCATTTTCCTGGAGACCGCACATCCGGCAAAGTTTCCAATGGAGGTGGAGAAATCTACCGGAAAAAAAGTAACCCTTCCTTCTTCTTTAAAAAAATTATTGCTTTTGAAAAAAAAGGCTATAAAAATTTCAAAAGAATTTTCTATACTGAAAAAAATCTTGCTTGAACTGGAATAAATTTACAGTGAAAAAATTTTATCCATCAGGATTTTTGGGGGAACTTTTTCTTAATTTCCCTTTTTAAATGAACTTGCTTTGGTATATGATTCTCCTGACCCTTTACCTTAATATGTCCCCAGTTTTCTCCAGTCTTAATTCTATGCAAAGCCATTTCTGAAACACCAAATTGCTTGGCAATGATTTTATAACGGGTTTTCCTGTTAGGGTCAAAAAGTTTTTGTTTTATCAGAAGAACCTGAGTTGCCGAAAGTTTATGTCCCTGTTGTGATAGCTTTTTCTCCCTTCTTGCCTTAATTACAAATGGGCTTTTTTTCGAGTGCTCAATCATTTCCTTTTTTGTGGCCCACTTTAAATTCTCCGCCCTGTTATTGCTGCGGTCTCTGTCTAAAAGCAATACAAAAGTTTGGTCGGCATCTGGCGGTGGTAAAAAATATTGGGCCACCAGTTTTCTGATAAAAAAATGCCGGAAAACAATTTTGCCATTCTTTTTAGCCCGGTAATTAAACATTTTATACCCGTCAATATCGCCCTGTTTTAAAACATGGCCGTCAGAAAATTTTTCTGTAAAACTCATCAACCTGCCATGATTTGAAATGGCATATCGAAATTGCAGGGGCTCGGGAAGGATAACCTCCTTCCAATCCTCACCTGGAAAAAACCGCACAGGACTTACCACTTTTCTTCTTTTGATGTTAAAAAGAAGGTTCACCCAACCGTTTTTACGGTTTAACTCATCCAGCTTTTTTTTGGCATTAACCATTGCCGGGCTTTTTTGAATATGGTCTTTATATTCTTTTTCAGTAGCCCATTTTAAATTATCCACCCTGTTATTTTTCAGGTTATGGTCCAGATGAATTACAAAATTCTGATTATCCTTTTTCCCCGGAAGAAAAAAGGCAGCAACCAAGTTATGATAATAAAGAAACTTTGTTATTAATTGCCCATCAACAATATAATTATATGCAAAAAGTTTTGACCCCTTCCCTCCTCCCTTTAAAAACCTTCCATTTTCAATTTTGTCCGAAAAGCTCACTAATCTTCCGAAATTGGAAATGGCATAACGGTACTTGGCTTTATATCCCAGCGGGAACTCTTTCCATACTTCTTTTAATATCATGTCTTTCATTATAAATGGGAAATTGCTACGAAGTTAAGAGGGCGCAAATAAAAAAAAGTTTAAGAAATACTAATTTGTGCCAGCGGCATCGCAGCAAAAAAATTATTTTTTTCACACTTTAAGGCAATGATTTTTACTCCAGAATGATTTTATCAGAAAACAAATTGCTGTTTTCCTGATTTTTAATACAAATAAAATAAATTCCTTTGGGAAACAATGAAAAATCAAATTCGGAATTTGACAATTCATTGGGAAAAGCTGAATACACTTTCTCTCCCAAAAAATTAATTAATTCAATTGAATACCCGTCCGGAGTAGTTGGGTGGTTATTAAAGTTGATTAAAATTTTTCCTGAGGTGGGGTTTGGAAATAAAATAAAATTTGATGTTTTTCCAAATTCAGAAATTCCTGTTGAAGTGCCAAGTTTTGCAATAAAAGAAGATTGATATGAAAAGGGATTGCTATTTAAAACCGTGCCACAGGTAAACTGTTTTCCCTCTCCGGCAAGAACAATATCGCCATTGCTGTCGTACTGAACATCAGAGCCCGTGAGGCCACCCTGAGAAGTGAAAGCGGTTTGAAACCATTTCGGTTTCAGATTTACATCCAGCTGCGAAACTGCAAGATTGTAGTTAAGCGAAGTTGTGGTTACACTGTCGTTTTCCATAATAATTTTGGTATATAAATCTACCAGTATTACCGGCTCCCCTGCGGTGTTCACATCAAGTCCGTAAAAATTATCCGCAACCAATGGATTTCCTCCCTGTACAAACTTTATTGGTTTCATTTCTGAATCCATCTTTCCTACAAAAAAATCAGTTGCCTGAACGCTTGTTTGCATGGTATCGGTACCTGCCACAATTCCGTTTACAAAATTACCCCCGATAAAAATGTTTCCACCGGAGTTAACATCTAAATGAGTAACTAACAGCGAAGAATTATTACCCAGCTTTTCAAAAAGAATTGAATCATTGAGTGACAAAACATTTCCATTTGCCCCGTCACAACTTGAATGGTACATAATTTCATAGGTTGGATTGTATGCTCCCCTATAAAACAGATCAATATTTCCCGGGGTTATTGATTTTATTTTTGCAAAATCTCCCGTTCCGATTGTCTGGGGTAAACCAACGGCCCAAAGTACTGTTCCTGAGGAGGATATTTTTGCAAGATAGCTGCTTGCAATTGAAGGTGTGATGACAATTGTTCCAAAAGTGTTAAAACTTTTTTGGCCAAGAATATATATGTCTCCGTTGGAATCCATTTCAGAACAGGTAAAGGAATCGTCCCCATTCCCTCCGGCATTCATTTTCCACAAAACATTTCCATTGCTATCGAGTTTTGCAATAAACAAATCTGTATAATTTGTGCTTCCTCCTGTTTCAAACAAGGTGTCACCCACAGCATTTCCAAAAATCATAAATTTGGTATAACGCCCTACCAGCAATACATTTTTGTTTGCATCCACATGCACTTCGGCAAAATTGTATTCTGCATTGTAATTTCCATTATAAAACTCTTTTAGCCAAAGCTGGGTTCCAATGGAGGAAAACTTTCCGATGGTTGCAGAGTTGTCATAAGGGCTGAAGGTAGCTTTTCTGCTTCCTGCAATATATGAATTACCTGAATTGTCATAGGCCAGATTACGTGTTTTTAAATAGGTGTACAGAGATTTGGCATAGCTGTAGGAAGGGGCCTGGCCACTTACAACATTATTTGCAGAAGTAAAAATCAGGCTCATTAAAAAGATTTGGGTAATCTTTGTTTTCATGGGTAAGGGATTTGTTTAGTTTTTAAATTGCTCGTTTAATTTGGGTCGCAAATGTAATTAAAAAGGAAATGAAATTTAAACCAATTCCTCTTTGTTCTCACTTATTTCCTTTTCATAAATTTCCATTGGCGGACAAGAACAAACCAGATTTCTATCTCCGAAAGCATTGTCAATTCTGCTAACAGGGCACCAGTATTTTCTGTCTTTTATCCAGGGCAGTGGGAAAGCGGCCTTCTCTCTTGAATATTGAAAATCCCAATGGTCGGACGTAACTGTTTCGGAGGTATGGGGTGCATTTTTAAGAACATTGGAGGGGAAAAAATTGGTTGAATCTCCATTTGCATTACCATTACGCAATGCTGAACTTTCTTCAATTTCTTTAAATTCATTTCGAATGGAAATCATGGCATCACAAAACCTGTCTAATTCCTCTTTCGACTCGCTTTCGGTAGGTTCAACCATTAAAGTTCCTGCCACGGGAAAAGAGACTGTAGGAGCATGAAACCCATAATCAACCAGTCTTTTTGCAATGTCTTCAACTTCAATTTGGGCGGTCCGCTTAAAATTCCTGCAATCCAGAATCATTTCGTGGGCAACTCTCCCGTTTTTTCCCGAAAACAATACGGGGTAATAATCCTGCAACCGGTGTTTTAAATAATTAGCATTTAAAATGGCAATCCTGGTAGCATCAGTTACGCCTTGCCCCCCCAGCATTTTAATATACCCATAAGAGATGAGTAAAATTAATGAACTTCCCCAGGGAGCAGCTGATACCGGGTTAATTCCATTTTCACCTCCTGTTTTAACCAAAGGGTGTGCGGGCAGAAATGGCACAAGATGTTTTGCAACAGCAATGGGCCCCATTCCGGGTCCTCCTCCCCCATGAGGAATTGCAAAGGTTTTATGAAGATTTAAATGACACACATCGGCCCCAATGGCAGCCGGATTGGTAAGGCCTACCTGTGCATTCATATTGGCCCCATCCATATAAACCAGTCCGCCATTGGCATGAATTACCTTGGTTATTTGTTTAATTCCTTCTTCAAAAACTCCATGGGTTGAAGGATAAGTAACCATCAGGCAAGATAATTTTTCTTTGTGCAGTTCAGCCTTTTCTTTTAAATCCTTTAAATCAATATTGCCATTTTCATCGCATTTTACCACCACCACTTCAAGTCCTGCCATAATTGCACTTGCAGGATTAGTTCCATGAGCAGATGCCGGAATAAGAGCAAGGTTCCTTTGGGTTTCATTTCGTTTTTCATGGTATGCCTGAATCACCATTAATCCCGCATATTCTCCCTGAGCGCCCGAATTTGGCTGGAGGGAAACACCGGAGAATCCGGTAATTTTAGAAAGCCATTTTTCAAGATTGGAAAAAACATATTGATAACCTTTGGTTTGTTCTAAAGGTGCAAAGGGATGTATGTTTCCAAATTCGGCAAAGCCAATGGGATATAGCTCTGAGGCTGCATTTAATTTCATGGTACAGGAACCCAGAGAAATCATTGAATTGGTAAGCGAAATATCTTTGTTCTCCAATCTTTTCAGGTAGCGCATCATTTCTGTTTCAGAGTGATGCTTATTAAAAACGGGATGAGTAAGATAAGTTGATTTTCTATCCATGTCCATTTTTTGAAATCTGTTTTCCCCGGCCCCAATCTTTTCCTCCAAATCTTTACTTTCCTTTTCCTTAAAAAGAGAGAGGATGGCTGCCACATCTTCATTCGAGGTGGTTTCATCCAATGAAATGCAAATGGAATTATCCGTATTGTACCTTAAATTAATTTTATTCTTAATTGCTTTTTTCCGGATTTGATCCAGGGTGTTTCCATCTTTGGCATCCACTTTTATGGTATCAAAAAACAATTCGTTTAGTTGTCTGAATCCTGCCTTTTCGAGGCCGGCAGAAAGTGTTTCTGCTAGGCTATGAATTTTATTGGCAATTTTATTTAATCCATCGGGACCATGATAAACGGCATACATACCGGCCATAATTGCCAGCAGGGCCTGAGAAGTGCAGATATTTGAAGTTGCCTTATCACGCCTAATATGTTGTTCTCTGGTTTGCAATGCCATTCTGAGAGCGGGTTTTCCTTTCTTGTCAACTGAAACCCCAATGATTCGGCCCGGGAAGTTTCTTTTATAGGCTTCCTTAGCTGCGAAAAATGCAGCATGCGGTCCTCCATAGCCCATTGGAACTCCAAATCGCTGGGTGGAACCCAAAACAACATCAGCACCCCATTCGCCCGGTGGTTTCAGGAGCACAAGAGAA
>JAHEZO010000018.1:20414-28207 GCA_023250995.1 Flavobacteriales bacterium
AGAGAAAGCAGATCCGCTGCCACGGCCAGCGGAATATTTTTGGAATGAAGGGTATTTACGATGGAGGAAAAATTGTAGGCATTTCCATCTGCCGATGGATATTGAACGATTGCTCCAAAAAACGATTCGTCAAAAACCTGTTCCTTATGGTTACCAATAATTAACTCTATTCCCAGTGATTTGGAACGAAGTTTAAGTACTGAAATAGTTTGTGGGAAACATTCTTCGGATACGAAAAATTTTTTTGCGTTTGCTTTTTGGGCTTCCCTGCTCCTGCTGTTAAAAAACATTATCATGGCTTCGGAAGCGGCAGTTGCTTCGTCCAGCAAGGAAGCATTGGCAACATCCATTTTGGTTAAGTCGAGCACCATGGTTTGAAAGTTTAAAAGGCCTTCTAACCTTCCCTGTGAAATTTCCGCCTGATAAGGGGTATAAGAAGTGTACCAGCCCGGATTTTCTAAAATATTTCTTTTAATAACTGGTGGTGTGATGCAATTGTAGTAGCCCAACCCGATATAAGATTTAAAAATTTTGTTTTTCTCCGAGATGTTTTTTATGTGCGAAGCATAATTATATTCACTTATTCCTTCGGGTAATCCCAATGGTTTCTTAAGCCTTATTGAATCAGGGATTGTCTGTGAAATCAACTCATCCAGAGATGCCGCCCCGATTTTGTGCAACATTTCGTTTACCTGATTTTGCGTTGGGCCAAAATGCCTCTCTGAAAATGAAAAAGGATTCATAATAAAATTTATTATTGAAAAAAAATTATTAAAAAGGATTGTTTGAGAATTATAATTTTAGGGGAGCAAATATATATACAATTGATTTCATCCGAATGGAAATACATCGGAAGGAAAGGCCTTAAAAATAATTTTCTTCTAAAAATCAAAAACCTTTTTTAACTTTTGAAACAAAAATTTTAAAATGGTATCTTTGCAAAAAATAAATTTTTATGAAACAAGCATTTATCACTCTTGATTCGGAGATTGCCAATGCCTACTTAGGGGCACCTATCGCACAGCGGAAACAACTCGATTATATTGTAAACAGCTGGCTAAAAAATATTTTTTATCGAAAGGAGAGCTCCAAAAAAAAACTTTTTGAAACAATGGCTGAAATTGGCAGGGAAGCAAAAGCCAACGGACTTACTCCCGAAATCCTAGACCATCTACTAAAGGAAATAAAACAGGAACGGAAAAATGCAAAAAACTAATCGCTTTGTTTTTGATACAAATGTTCTGGTTAGTTCAATGCTTTTCCCAAAATCAATTCCTGCCCTTGCCCTGCAAAAGGCCATTAATACGGGGAAGATTGTGGTTTCCGCTGAATGTATGGAAGAACTTTCCAGAGTTGTTCTGGATGAAAAATTTGAAAAGTATTCCACCTTTTCGAGAAGGCAAATGTTTTTGCTTTTTTTTGAAAATATTTGTGAATTTATCAAGGTAAAAGACAAAATAATCCTTTCAAGGGACCTTAATGATAATAAATTTCTTTCCCTTTCAAAAGCCGCCAAAGCCAATTGCATTGTTTCTTGAGATGATGACCTGCTTGTTTTAAATCCTTTTGGTTCAATCAGTATTCTTTCCCCTTCGGATTTTTTAAAAAAATACCAATACTACTTCCCAAATCAGGGGTACTCCAAAAAATGAGCTATAATATTTAATCCAAGGATGTATTCAGAAATTTATTCAGAGGTCTGATGGCTTTGATAATTTTTAGTGATTCCTGAAGGAAGTTTTTTTCTAAAACGCTTTTGTCGCCAATTTTCCGTGACACGATAAAACTTTTATTTTTTAATATTTCAATGTAAGGATGATCTTTGGGAAACCCTTTTGGTGCGGTTTTTAGTTTGTCCATAACACTAAGGCCCTCAAAATATTTAACAAATTCCGAATTCGCTAAAATCTTTTTGAAATATTTAAAATTGAAAGCAATTTCTTTTCTTATTAAATTTAATTTCTCGCTTTCCGGCTGATAAATCCCTCCTGCCAGAAAACAATTTCCGGGTTCAAGGTGAATATAATAACCCGGACCGTTTGAGTTTTTTCCATGATAAGTTATAAAAGCTCCGAAATGATTTTTGTAAGGAGATTTGTCTTTTGAAAAGCGAACATCGCGGTAAATCCTGAAAATGCATTCCCTGGCTTTTAATCCCGAAATTTCTTTATCGAACTTTGTTATTTCAATGATAAGGGCCTCAATAAAAACCTCAAATTCATTTTTCGCAAATTCGTATTTCTCTTTGTTGGCATTAAACCATTCCCGGTTATTGTTTTTCTTTAATGATTTAAGAAAGTCAAATGTTTTTTTCGTAATCATAAATAATAAATATTATCTTTCCCTCTGAAAAGTATTTTTTTCAAAGGTAAGAAAAAGTTCCATTCCTTTTTGACTTGAAATATTTTAACAATTAATTCGTGTTATTTCGTGAAATTCGTAGCATATTTTTTTTATTTGAAAACTCCTTTCATAATCTTTTTGTTTTCGTTTTCTTTCAGGCTCTTTGCTCAAACCCAAAGCAATTACAGAGAAAAGGAATATCCTGTAAGGGATACCATTCTCCTTGACTCCCTTAGCATTGTTCCAAACTCGGTAAGATCTTTTGGTATTGATACTGATTCTTACCAAATCCTTCCGGGAGAAGCAAAATTGGTTTGGCAACCGGGCAAAAAACCCATTTCCGGCACAATTAAAATTTCATACCGCGTTTTTCCTTTTCTTTTTACCAAATCCTTTTACCATAAAGAACTTTCGGAAATAGAAACAGGGGAAAAAGGAACAAAAAATCCGTTTTATTATTCCGTTGAAAAACCGAATGAGGATATTCTTTTTGCACCCGGGCTCAACAAACAAGGAAGCATTTCAAGAAGTATTTCATTCGGAAATAACCAGGATTTATCCGTAAATTCAAACTTAAACCTTCAATTATCGGGGCGGCTTACCGAAAATGTAAATGTTCTTGCCGCCATTACGGATGATAACATACCAATTCAGCCGGAGGGAAACACACAGCAACTTCAGGAATTTGACCAGGTATATATTCAGCTATTTAACGATCAGGGAAAACTTAAGGCTGGCGATTTTCAATTAAAAAACCCCGAAGGCTATTTTATGAAATATTTGAAAAAAGCAAGGGGAATAAGTGCCGAATCAATAATTATGAATTCGGGTTCAGGGAAAATACAAGCGAACAACCTGAAGAATGGCAATCAAAATAATAACAATAATTCAATTGAGAACAGTAACAGGGTAAAGGCATCAGCCGCTATTTCCAGAGGAAAATTTTCGAGATACATCGTTCAGGGAATTGAAGGAAATCAGGGGCCGTACCGGTTAAAGGGTTCAGACAATGAGGCCTTTATTATTGTCCTCTCCGGTACCGAAAGGGTATTTATGGATGGACAACTCCTTGTAAGGGGTCAGGAAAATGATTACACCATTGATTATAATTCTGCAGAGATAATTTTTACCGCAAAGCGGCTGGTAACCAAAGACAAGAGAATAATAATTGAATTTCAGTATTCGGATAAAAATTATGCCCGGTCACTAATTCAGTTTTCGGATGAATATTCAACTGCCCGATTAAAATTACTGTTCAGCCTTTTTTCGGAACAAGACAGTAAAAACCAACCCCTTCAGATTGATTTATCCGATAAGCAGAAGTTACTTCTTTCTCAGATCGGTGATAGTTTGCAATATGCCATTTCTGAAAATATTCAGAGTGCCGGTTTTTCCGATACAGAAGTGAGATATAAAAAAATTGATTCTCTTGGTTATGATTCGGTTTTTGTTTATTCAATTAATCCCGATAGTGCCATTTATCGACTGGGTTTTTCAAATGTTGGAGAAACAAAAGGTGATTATATTCAAATTTCTTCCGGTGCTAACGGAAGAGTTTTCCAATGGGTTGCCCCTGACACAATTAATGGATTGATAATTAAAAAAGGAAATTACCTCCCCATTGAACTCCTTATTTCTCCAAAGAAAAAACAAATGGGAACACTGGGCGCAAATTATTTATTAAGTAAAAATACGGTTCTGAGTTTTGAACTTGCAGGCAGCAATAATGATTTAAATACATTTTCGGAAAAGGATTCGAAAAATGACCAGGGATATGCATTTAAAATAAAACTTGAAAACCGGACTCCTCTTTTTTCGTTTTCAGCAAATAATGTGGCCACTTCCCCAGACAGCGACAACGTTGGAAAAAGTACATCCAATGAAAGTAAGGAAGGGGCCTGGAATCTAATTTCCACAGCGGGCTACGAAAAGGTGGACAAAAATTTTACTTTTCTCGAATGGTTCCGCCCGGCCGAATTCGACCGTGATTGGAATTTAAGGAACTACTCCATCACTTCAACCCAACATATTTCTGAAGCGGCCATCGGACTTGAAAAAAAAGGAACGGGTAATTTCCGTTATCAACTAAATTCAATTATTACCGAACCTGCCTCCGGTATTGGGAAAAGGGAATTTACCGGAGTTAAAAACAGCATTTTTTCAAACATAAAAACAAAAAAGTTTGATTTTGATTTATCCGGGAGTTTGATGCGGGCTGAAACCGGAATAAATTCCTCCGAATTCAGCCGAAACAAAACGGGAGTTGTAAAGCGGTTTAAATTTTTTACCATAGGAGGAAGAAATGATTATGAAAAAAATCTTTTTATGGATTATTCGCACGATACCCTTTTATCCGGAAGTTATGAATTTTTAGAATGGGAGCTTTTCTTAAGCAACCCCGACAGTGCCAAAAACAGGTATGTAATAAGTTATGATCAAAGAAAGGATTTTGGACTAAAACAAAGTTTAACTACAGTTGGAAAACCGGAATTAAAGGAATCAACACTGGGAGAGTTTATGAGTTTTTCTTATGATATTCTTAAAAACGAAAAAATAAAAATAAGAGGAAAAAGCACTTACAGGAAACTTTACATTACCGATAAATCCATTGCCAAACAAGAGCCCGACAACACTTTGCTCAACAGGATAGAATACAATCTCAGAATGTTTAAGGAAGCCATATCCATAAGTTCATTTTATGAAATTGGTTCGGGATTGGAAAATAAAAAAGAATTCAGTTTTTTTGAAGTCCCGGCTGGGCAGGGCGTTTTTGGATGGAATGACTATAATAACAACGGAATTAAAGAACTAAATGAATTCGAAATTTCCGCTTTCCCCGATCAGGCAAAGTTTGTAAAAGTGTACACTCTTTCGAGTGAATTTATTAAAACCTATACCAACCAGTTTAATCAAACCGTTTTTGTTCAACCCTCTTCAGTATGGAATAATAAGGCGGGAATGAAAGGGTTTATTGCCCGATTTTCTGATAATGCGGTTTACCGGATAGACAGGAAAACAACCAGGGAAAACGCCCAAACATCTTTTAATCCTTTTTTAGAAAAAATTGCCGACACCACTTTGGTAACGCTAAATTCATCTTTTCGAAACACCTTCTTTTTTAACCGGACCCATCCAAAATTCGGGTTGGAAGCCAATTATCAGAATTCAAAAAGCAAATCGCTTTTAACCAATGGATTTGAAACACGAAATTCTTACTTCAGGGAAATATCACTTAGACAAACAGTAACTTCCGATTTTTTGTTTAACCTCCTTGCAGGTGACGGGGTTAAAAAAAACAATTCTGAATTTTTCAGCAGCAGGAATTTTTTTATCAGGCATCAAAAGATTCAACCCAAAATAACATTTCAACCGGGCACCGCATACCGGATTTCCCTCTTTTATGAATACCTTGAGAAAACCAACAAGGAAGAGTTGGGAGGAGAAAAGTCGATAAGCCGGAAAATTGGTTTTGAAACAAGGGTTAATTCGCCCGGAAAAGGGAGTTTGCTTTTAAATGCAAATTTTATTTTGTTATCCTACAATAATGTTTCAAACACCTCCCTTGCCTTTGAAATGCTTGAGGGATTATTGCCCGGCAACAATATTACCTGGGCAGCTTCTTACCAGCAAACCCTTGCTAATAATCTTCAACTTAGTTTGAATTACAACGGGAGGGTTTCAGAAAATTCTAAAGTAATCCATTCAGGGGGAATTCAGGTAAGGGCGTTTTTTTAATAAATGTAAATCGCAATTAGAGCAATTCCACCAAGGTGGCAATAAGCGCCCCCTGGGCAATCAGCATTCCGGCTACCCACTTAATGATGTCTCCTTTAATACGAGCTTCCATTTCCCTTAAATCTTGCTTTGTAGCAATTTGTTCATTTATTATTTCCGCCAAAGCTTCAGCATGAACTTCAGCCTGCTTGTCAGAAATCCCAACTGCCATTAGTTTTTTAGCATAAGCCAATGTATCAAATGCAATAGCATGTGCCATAATGAATGCGATTTAATTTACAAAAGTATAAAATTTACCACCAAACTATTACACTGACATGTATACCATTACCGCCCAAATAACCTGCCTGGTTACCTCCTCCTCCACCTCCTGGGATTACCCCACCAATTGTTGCCTGAAATTTGGCTCCACTTAAATTAGTTTTTCCATCGACCCGTCCATTTCCAGTTGAGCAACCATTTTATGGAATAATGTAATTCCCACAAATATAGGATTTTTTAAAATAATCCACTCATCAAAAATATTTCTCCACTTCTTTTTTCAAATTCTCCACTGATGAGGGTTTAATAAGTATGGTCATGCTTTTATCGAGCAAATAAAATGTGGGGGTTTTGTGAATTTTATATTTTTCAACCGGCTCCGATTTCCACCCTTTAAATTCGCAAAGGTTTATCCAGGAAAGCTTTTGTTCAAAAATATATTTTTCCCAATCCCCGTTATTTTCATCCAGCGAAATTGCCACAACGGCCAATCCCCTGGTTTGAAATTTTAAAAACAAATCTTTTATTTCCGGTATGGCCTGATGGCAAAACTGGCAATGGGATGACCAGAAAAACAATATTGTGACTTTATTTTTTTCAACAATTCCTTTCAGGTTTTGATTTTTGCCATCAACATCATTAACTGAAATATCAGGGGCTTTATTCCCCGGCAAAAGAAGCCGGTAGGCTTCAGCTTTGTCTTTAAAATTTTTACTTACACCATTTTCGGAGCACCCCTCCCCTATCAGATACTTTTCTGTAAGATATTGAAAAATTATGTCAGGCCCAACCTTATCAAAAAGCTCAAGGAGATAATTCAGGCAAAATTCATTCACCTCGGGATTTTTTCCTGCCTTTGACAGAATCGTATCAATTGATTCTTTAAATCCTTCTTCGTTGTATTCGGTATATTTCTGAAGAAAGTCCATCATCCCCGAAGTAAAGGCAGAACTCCTCATAAGTGAAGCATCCGAAAAATCCACCGAATCAAAAAAATGTTTTTTTTCTAATGCCTTTTCGGAATATTTTTGGTGAAAGGCCGGACGGGTTGATTTTGCAAAAAAAGTATTTGGCCACACATCACAAATGTTTTTTAATTTTTGCATTTTATTTTCAATCAGGGAATCCTCTTTTTGTTGCAAAAATTTTAATTGCATACTATCCGAAAAATTTACCGGTGGCACCGGTATATATGATTTTTCGACATAAATTTGTTTCAATGCACGGTTTGCCGATTTGCTGATTATTTTGTATTCCCACAATAATTTATTCTCCTGAGAGCTAACGATTTTTATTCCTTCCTGCAATATTAAATTCGAAAACTCAACTGTTATTTCTTTTTCAGTGGGGTTTAAAATAAGATCGGCCCGGCTGGAGTCGTTTAAAGAGAGAAAATAATAACCGGGTTTGAAAAAGGGGTTAGGGATAAAAGAAAATTTTCCCTCCCCCGAAAT
>JAHEZO010000282.1 GCA_023250995.1 Flavobacteriales bacterium
ATCTCCCAATGGAACTTTAAGAAATCCAAGAAACTCCCGATATTCTTCATCCCTGCCCAAATGGGCATATTTCCGGAGATGATAAATTGCATTTTTTTGTGACTTTGACCAAAGACCTTCCCCTCCGACAAATGCCCTTACGGAAGAAAGGGTATGGATGGAAAAAAATAGCATAAACAATTCAAAAGCTATGAGCAATGCCATCACACCAACAGTAAAGTACAATTTGTTTGCAATGGGAATATCTCTGAACCACCTGAAAGGGGCAAACGGTTTCATATTTCAGAGGTATGGTTAAACTTTCAACTGATTTTTAAATTTTGTGTGATTACAACATATTCAAACGCTCGTGCAATTCTTTAAGATACGTTTTGCTAACAGGCAATAACCGGTTGTCAATTTCTATTAGTTCTCCGTCCACGGTTTCAATTTTATGCAATTGAACAATATGTGAACGATGAATTTGCATAAAATCTTTCCCGGGCAACCGATCTAAAATATTTTTCAATGATGAAAGTGCCTGATGTTTTTCTTTTGCTGTGTAAATAATAACATAATCATTGTCGGCCCTGATTCTAATAATTTCTTTGATTGGAATTTTTACCCATGTCCGTTTAATTTTAACAAAGAGGTTTTCCCTTTCTGAGTTGATGTTATTACCCTTATTAAGCTTGGCTTTGTTTAGAGCTCTGAGAAATCTTGAATAGGGAAATGGTTTTTGTAAATAGTCAACAACGTTAAAATTAAAAGCATCGGCACCATATTCTTTTTTTTGCGAGGTGATGATGACAGGAGGCAACTGAACAAAACTTTCTAAAAATTCCAAACCGTTCATTTGGGGCATTTCAACATCTAAAAAAATTAGATCAGTTTCACCGATATTCATTTTATTAATTGCACTACCTGCATCCTTATAAGTTCCAACTAAACTTAACATTTCGGTTTTTGATATATAATGCTTTAATATTTCTATAGCAATATTATCATCGTCAATAATTATGCAGCGCACGTTCATATTTTCAAGATTATTATATTTAAAAGAATTCTTTTGGAAAAATAACTTCAAATAAAGTTTGCCAAAAGAACAAATATAATATTCTAATTTTTGGGAACCATCTCTTTTACAGTAAGATTGCACCAATAACAATTCCTGCCAGCAAAAGAACTACCACAATTATTATCTTGTTTCTCTGTAGTATTCTTTTTTTGTCAATTTTGTGAATGGTATCCAATACTGCATTTTGAATCCTGTTTTCACCCTGTGGTTCCTTTGAAATGTATTGAGATGCCCCCTGATTAAAAAATTCTGCCGTTACCAGCACATTCTCCTGCTCACTCAGAACCAGAACTTCCGTTTGCGGAGAGTGTTTTTTTATTTCTTTGAGCAATTCCAAACCATTCATTGCATCCGGGTTTTTTTCATTCAGGAAATAATCCAAAACCACGATATCCGGCTTTTCGGAAAGGTGTTTAACGCATTCTTCCCCTGAGGCAAAAGAATGAACCACACAATTTGGTTTTTGGCTTAAATTGCTATTGGCCATTTTTGTTAAAAACCTATCAAGCAACATTCTGCAAATTTCAGAGTCCTCCACTACAAAAATGATGTAGGAACCACTGTTGGAACTGTTTAAGGTTGTACCAACGGACAATGTGGTTTCTTTAATAAGTTCTGTTTCCATAGTATAAAGTTTTTACCACAAATAAATAAGTGTGATGAATGCCACAATAAAAAGAAAAATTGCTAACCCGTATTTGAGCATTTTTATTTTTTTGCTTCGAATCTCTTTTATTTGAATATGTTTTTCGACTAAGGCTGATACTTTAATTTGGCTTATGTTATCTTTTTTGATGTAATCTGAGGCTCCTTGGCGCAGCAAATCTTTAATAATTTTTGTATCGCTTTGGCAACTCAATACAATAATTGCAGTTTCGGGAGATTGTTGTTTTAATGTTTTCAACAGAGTCATTCCATCCATATTTTTTACATAACCGTTTCCATCTAAATGATAATCAATTATCACCACATCCGGCTTGAGATGCAGATTTTCCAAACATTCTTCTCCGGATGAAAAAGGAAAAAGTTCATAATTTGGCAAACCTTTTGAATTCGCTTTTTTGATTCTGGAAATATTCTCTACAATGAGGGTCCGGTAAACATCCGAATCTTCCACCACAAATACCTTATATTCGCACTTAGTGGTTGATGATTGCACCTTTGTTTCTATGTCTTCAATTTCAGTCATTTGGATTAATCTAATTTTAGGATCACTTTGATTTCATTTGTAAATACGGGACAAAGTATATTTTAACGATGGTTTGACGATGAAATGCACCATTAGTCCGGTAGAATAACAATTAATGATTGTGGGATAAAATGCTTTTTGAAAGAATATTTTTCAAAATAAACCATAGATTTGCAAAACATTACTACCTATGAAAAATTTTTTCATTTTTTTTGAAATTCTATTTTTTCTTTTCACCACTATCCCACAAATTTTTTCCCAACAACCCCTTCCGATTGGATTTGCAAAAGGAGAAGAGTTCCTTATGGATGATTACTTGAAATCAAGGCTTCCATCTGAAAATGCCATTATTTCCCCTCCTGTTTCTCCTGTTAGATCCATGGCCGAATGGGAAGAACTTCAGGCCATCACCGTAACCTGGACAAACTATCCAACCACCCTTGTTCCCCTCGTAAAATTTATGCAAACCCAATGCAGGGTAATTATTAATTGTCAGGATTCTAATGCTGTAAAAAGTACCCTTTCATCCTCCGGGGTTCCCCTTAATAATATTGATTTTATTCAACAACCATTCAACACGGTTTGGATACGCGATTACGGTCCCAATACAGTATATACAAATGAGGTTGATTCCCTTCTGCTGGTAGATTGGATTTACAACCGGCCTAGGCCAAAGGATGATACAATCTCCTCTCAAATTGCAAAATTTTTAAACATTCCTCTTTATCAAACCATGACTTCTCCTTTTAACCTGATGAATACGGGCGGGAATTTTCAAAGCGATGGGTTTGGAAATGCCTTTGCTTCAAAATTGGTTTTGGATGAAAATGACGGAAATGGGAGCTATTCCCTGAATTACCCAATTCATAGCGAGGGTGAAATTGATACCATCATGAATAAATTCATGGGAATAAAAAGATACACAAAAATAAACACGCTTCCCTACGATGGCATTCATCATATTGACATGCACATGAAATTGCTGGATGAAGAAACTCTTCTGGTGGGTGAATATCCTGCGGGAACTTCAGACGGGCCACAAATAGAGGCTAATATTCAATATGTAATAAGCAATTTTCAATCCATGTTCGGATCACCTTACAAAATTGTTCGGGTGGTTCAGCCACCGGATGCCAGCGGAAATTATCCGAGTGACGGTTTCCCTTTTAGTCCGGGAGATTACCGCACCTATACCAATTCGGTAATTGCGAATAAAACAGTAATTATTCCCCTTTATGAAACCAAATATGATACTACAGCGTTGAGAATTTACCGAGAAAACATGCCAGGGTACGATGTGGTTGGTGTTGATTGCAATCAGATAATTCAGGCCAGCGGAGCTCTGCATTGCATTACACACGAAATTGGTGTGAAAGATCCCTTGCTTATTTCTCACCAACCATTGAAAAATACTACCAACACATCCGTTCCATATCAGGTAGATGCATACATTAATCATCAA
>JAHEZO010000283.1 GCA_023250995.1 Flavobacteriales bacterium
AAAAAGGTTTCTCACAAAAATTGTTTTGAAGGCCGTACCCGATAAAAAGCCAAATGGAGATGAATGGGATGGTTTATATGCTTTTGGAACTTCCACCGGAACCTCCACTTCTGACCCCAGTGTTTTATTGAAACTCGAAACCGGAGGTTGGTCGTTAACAAGTTCAATTATTAAGGATGTTTCATCAGGGGCATTGCCTGCCACCTGGGATTTTTCCCCCGATAATATTTTGTTGATTAATGAAAAATGGACCATTGAGGTTTGGGATGGCCAAAATGGAAACGCACTTTATGACAGCGTACCTGAGCTTATGAATGGGTGGACATCAATTAATCTCTCTACAGCAACTGCAACCAATGGGGTAATTTCACTTTCTTATGGAGCAGCTCCCGATGCATATTCTCTGGATATTTATTTTGAGGAAAGGTAACAGGTATTTATTTAAATTAATCTAATAAGGGCACTCCGGATCAGGGGTGCCTTTTTTTATGGGTAAAATTCATTTTTTTTGGTTTTGGCAAGAAAATAATTAGTAAATCAAAATTCAAAATTACCTTCTTTTTATTTGAGGTTAGAAATGTAAATTTACTTTCCTACTCCACAGAAAATAATGGTGAACTTTTTTTAAGGGAAGAAATTTTTCCGGGATAAACTTTCAATGCTTCCTCCAGGCAGGATAAGGCTTTTTCAAGAGATTCTTTTTTTAATACATAAGCAATACGCACCTCTTGTTTCCCCAGGGCGGGGTCCGAATAAAATCCATTGGCAGGGGTAAGCATAACAGTTTGGTTTTGGTATTCGAAATCCTGTAAAAGCCATTTGCAAAAATTTTCGGCATCATCCACAGGAAGAGAGGCGATGCAATAGAATGCTCCTCCCGGATTAGGGCAAACCACTCCTTCAATTCTGTTTAAACCTGAAACAATCAAATCCCTTCGCTGTGAATATTCTTTATTTACTTTATCGAAATAGGAGAGGGGCGTATTTAATGCTGCTTCACCCGCAACCTGTCCGAGTGTAGGGGGGCTTAACCGGGCCTGGGCAAACTTTAATGCGGTTGAAAAAACTTCTTTGTTGCGGGTTACAAGGGCACCAACACGGGCACCGCACATGCTGTATCTTTTTGAAATAGAATCAACCAAAACAACGTGTTCATCGAGGCCCGATAAACTCATCACAGAAAAGTGTTTTTTTTCATCGTAGCAAAATTCCCGGTAAACTTCATCAGCAAATAAATATAAATCATATTTAATGGCAATTTCTTTAAGGGTTTCCAATTCTTCTTTAGAGTATAAATACCCTGTTGGGTTTCCGGGGTTGCATATAAGAATGGCTTTGGTTTTAGAAGTTATTTGTTTTTCAAACTCCGAAATTGGTGGAAGCGAAAACCCGGTTTCAATGGTTGATGTTACGGCCTTAACTACAATTCCGCTGGAGCAGGCAAACCCATTATAATTGGCGTAAAATGGTTCGGGAATTATAACCTCATCCCCGGCATCCAGGCAACTCATAAAGGCAAAAAGGAGGGCTTCAGAGCCACCGGTGGTTACCATTATTTGGGAATGGTTTATTTCTATTCCCAGGTCTTTGTAATATTTTGCAATTCCCTTGCGATAAGATTCATTGCCTGCAGAATGGCTGTATTCAATTACACCGGGTTTAAAATTTTTAAATGCATCGAGGGCCACCTGCGGAGTTTCAATATCCGGCTGACCTATATTTAAATGGTACACTGTTCTACCTTTTTTCTTTGCTTCCTCTGCAAATGGAACAAGTTTCCGAATGGGTGATTCGGGCATTAATTTGCCCTTGGTTGAAATGGTTGGCATAAATTTTAATTTTGAATAACGAATTACTTTTTTTTAACTTTATTATCAGACAATCGGTTTTTTGAAAATTTTAAGCCCCAAATTTCAGATAGCCTAATTCCAAGTGGAAAAAAAAATCCAAATCATTGAACTTACCACATGCAACTACCACCACCTACTTCGGTCTTCCGTCTTCCGTCTTCTGTCTTCCATCTTCCACCTTTCACCTTCCATCCTCCTCCCTCCATCTTTCAACATTTGACCTTTGCCATCCCACATCTTACATCACAATTCCATCTTCCAGCTTCCGTCTTCCAGCTTCAGTCTTCCGTCTTCCAGCTTCGGTCTTCCAGCTTCGGTCTTCCATCTTCCATCCTCCATCCTCCCATCACTCCTTATTTTCCACCACGCCCTTAAACCTTATTTTCTCCGGTGAGTTTTTTGCATTTGAAAGAACCTCCAGTATCCTATCCTGATAACCTCTTTTTCCTTTTGTATCAAAATTAACTTTTATAACTCCTTTTTCCAGGGGAGCAACCGGTTTATCGGGGAACTCAGGACTCGTGCAACCACAGGTTACCTTTACTTCTGAAATTATAAGGGGTTCATTTCCCTGATTAATAAACGGAAAATCAAAATGAAGTATTTCGCCAGCCACAGTTTTTTCAAATTTAATTGTCTTCTTAACAAATTTAATTTCGGGTTGTGAAAAAGACAAATAATGAAATTGAAAAATTATCAGAAAGGAAAATAAAAATTCCATCATAAATTAACATTGACAAAAATTTGGGTTCTGCTTACGATCCCACCCTAAAAAGGGAATTGGTTTATTTGGCTCCTAATAATGAAAAATTAAATTATTTTACCCCGATAATGAGCTTCCCGGTTTTTCTTTGTGATACTCCGGGCACTTTGGGGTGCATTTTTTATTTTACAATGAGCAAAGGCAAAATTATACAATTTAATATGTGAACTAATTTTTATATTTGCCCTCCAATTATTTTTTTAATTCTCAAACTGGTTAATTTTTTTGGTTGATATGGATTTAACAAAAATTATTTCTATCTCCGGAATGCCGGGGTTACACAAGGTGGTTGGCTCAATGAAAAACGGAGCAGTTGTTGAATCTCTCTCTGACGGAAAACGATTTCCTACTTACCCCTCTCATAAAGTAAGCTCTCTGGCAGATATTACCATATTTACCACCGGAGAAAATGTTCCTCTCCCTGAAGTGTTGAAAAAAATTTATGAAAAAGAAAGCGGAAAAGAGACACCGGCTCTTAAACCGGAAAGTGAAGAAATGAAAAAATATTTCGAGTCTGTATTGCCCGAGTACGATAAGGAAAAGGTACATAATTCGGATATTAAAAAGCTAATAAATTGGTACAATGCCTTACTTAAGGCTGGTTTGTTAAAACCGGAAGAAAAACCGTTGGAAGAGGAAAAAAACTCAATGGCCGAAGAAACAAAAGATGTGGCTGAGGTAAAATCTGAAAAAACAGAGGAAAACCCACTGTCCATCCCTCATCATGAAAAATTACCATCCAAAAAGCCCGATTTGCAAAAGGCTAACGTGCATGTTCCCAAACCTGCACCAGCCGGTCCAAGAAAAAATATTAACGTAAGGAGAAAAACAGGTTGAAATTCTTTTTCTGCCGCGTTTAATTTATTTTCTACTTTTACCCCCCGTAAAATACAATTCCCCCTTGTAATTTTTATTTTTTAAATGTCAACAACCTGCAAATATATTTTTATTACCGGTGGTGTTGCATCATCACTTGGGAAAGGCATAGTTGCCGCCTCCCTGGCCAAGTTACTTCAGTCCAGAAGGTATTCAGTAACAAATCAAAAATTAGATCCTT
>JAHEZO010000284.1 GCA_023250995.1 Flavobacteriales bacterium
TACAATAGAAATTGGATCAGACCGTTTATTAGGCCCCGAAATTTTAAATAATGATCTTTTTATGAAGGGAAACAACTTTTCGACAAAAATTTTTGTTTTAAAAAATAAATCACTGGTTGGTATGGTTGAAATGGAGGATGAGCTGAAAGAAAACGCATTCCAGACAATCTCATCTCTAAATACACTTGGGATAAATACGATATTATTAAGTGGAGATAATAAGGAAATTTGTGAAAGAGTGGCGCAAAATACCGGCATAAAAACAGTTTACAGCCAAAAGATGCCAGAGGAGAAAATGGAGATTATTTCAAAATTGGCAAAAGAAAACCCAACCGCTATGGTTGGGGATGGAATCAATGATGCACCTTCCCTTGTTAAGGCAAATGTTGGAATTTCATTGAGCAATTCTACCCAGATTGCCATTAACTCAGCGCAAATAATTTTACTGGAAAGCAGCAATTTACACAGTTTACTCAGAGCCCTTCAAATTAGTAAACTTACTCTTTCAACAATCAAACAAAATCTTTTTTGGGCATTTTTTTACAATGTGCTGGCTATTCCCCTTGCAGCCCTGGGATTTCTTAATCCGATGGTTGCCGCTTTAACTATGGCCTTTTCGGATGTAATTGTTATTGGAAACTCACTTCGACTCAGAGTTAAAAAAATAGGAATTTAATATTTCCCGAAAAATTATTTCACACATGAGAGTTGCGGTTTTCGTTTCAGCAGGATTGGGAGATTCATTGCTGCTGGTCCCGCTGATAAAAGAGCTTAAAAAAAAGCAGCACCATGTTACGGGAATTTTTACTTCCTCCTTTAAATGCGAACAACTTTTTTTTCAAACTCAAATATTTGATGAAATATTCACATTTCATAATAAAAAAATTGGGACAATTTTTCATTCCATTAAATTCCTTAAGAAATATGATTTAGCATTTTTAAACCAATTTGCGGCAACCCGGAAAAATATTTTTTTTGCAGGTCTTATTTCAAAGAAAATTATAACAAACAACTTAAAAATTGGCTCCCGGTTTGGCTATTTTTTTAACATGGAGATTATTCCTCCATTAAAAGGTATTCATGATGCCACCCAAAACCTTCGTTTAATGGATAGAGAAGCGGACGATTCATTCCTGAAAGAAAAAAGTTTCCTGATTAATTTTACCAAAAAAAAAACAGATCAGGTTAAACAGGGCAAATTTCCAAAATTTAAAAATTATGTTGCCGTTCAAATAAGCACAGGCAATAACTTACAGCATTACAAAAACTGGCCGGCAAAATATTGGGTTGATTTTTTAAAATTGGCCTCAGAGAAATTTCCCCTTACACATTTTATTTTAACAGGTGAACCCCGTGAAAAAGAACTTGGGGATGCCGTGGAAAAAGAAAATATTCCAAGAGTAATTTCGATGGTCGGAAAAACGGAAATCCATGAGGTGGTTGAACTAATTAGAGATTCAGAAATGTTTGTGGGCCTGGACGGTGGTTTAATGCACCTTGCCTCAGCTCTGGGAATTTCAACTTTTACGCTTTGGGGGGCTTCTGATTTCAACCTGTATGGTTATGAAAAAATTAACCCGGAAAAGCATAAAATTATTTTCAACAATATTGGCTGCCGGCCATGCAACTCATGGATAGAGCCAAATACCTCAAGGGTAAAAAATCCTTCCCTTTGTCCCGATTTCATTTGCATGAAAAATTTAAAACCGGCTGAAGTGTTTTCTGAATTTCAGGCCTTTTATATTAAATCAATAACTACTACAGAAAAATCTGTCAGCTCTTGAAATTACTCCACCTTACTGAAAAATACCTTTATAAAATTTTAGGGAACGAACTGGATTTTGATTTAAAACAATACCTCCTTAAAGGTTCATTTTCTTCCATCCTGATGCAGGTGTTTTCAATGGGCCTTAATTTTTTCATTGGCATTTTACTAGCCCGGACCATTGGTGCAGAGGGTTATGGAACTTTTACTTACGTGTTTACTTTGCTCTCGGTCATTTGCACCATTGCCGTTTTCGGAATGGATGATTTACTCGTGAGGGAAGTTTCCTCCTTCCAGGGTCAAAATAATTATTCAGGAATCATTTCAATTATTAAATGGACGATAAAACGAGTACTCGTTTTTTCCATAATTATCTCCATTATCTTTTTTATGGTGATTAATTTTTCCGATCTGCTCTCTCCCGAAAAAAAGTCGGCTCTCAATTTTGTTTTACCCGGAATTCCGATTTTTGCCATTGTAATGCTTTTGCAGGCGGGCCGCAGGGGGCTTCATCAGGTTATTTCGGGTCAGTTTCCCGAAAAAATTGCAAGACCTCTCATTTTTATTTTTATCGTTTTTGCATTATTTTTAATTGATGATACCCTGGTTAAACTTCACCCTGATTTTGTGGTGTTATTAAATATTATTGCCTATGGAATGGCAATGATTATTTTAATTTATCAGCTGAATAAATTTTTAAAGCTTAAAAAAAATTCATTTCAGAATCCTGTTGAACAAAAAACCTGGTTAAAGAGTTCGTTTTATTTTTTTATTGCTACCATTATGGCAGTAATAAATGTACGTGCCGATATCTTAATGCTTGGCTGGATGAAATCCGATACTGAAGTAGGAATTTACAATGTGGCTGCACGGTTTTCTGATTTTACTGCCTTTGCTCTCCTAATAATTACTCCACTTATTGCTCCCTCTATTTCCAGGCTTTATTCATTAAAAGAAAAAGAAAAACTACAGCAACTTGTTTCGAAAGCCGCCAGGGCAAATTTTATTTTTGCAGCATTAATTACATTTTTACTGGTAATGTTGGGCACTTATCCTTTAAAAATATTCGGAACCCAATTTACAGAAGGATACAATTGCATGCTGCTTTTATGCGGGGGGCAACTGCTCACCACATTTGCAGGTCCGGCCGGAAACATTTTACTAATGACCGGATTTGAAAAATATGCATTTTATTCGGGTCTTGCAGGAACGATTATTAATATTGCCCTTAATTTGGCTTGGATTCCCAATTATGGAATTAACGGAGCTGCTGCTGCAACGGCAGTTTCCCTTTTTATTTGGAATGGTTTGCAAACTTTTTTTGTTTTCAAAAAACTTGGCATTAATCCAACGGTTTTAATCCGAGAATATTCACAGGCCCGAAATGAAAAACGGGTTTCACAATAAAGGAAAAAGATGTGTGGAATAGCAGGAATTGTTTCATTTAAGGGTTTAAGGGATTTCAATCCGGATGAAATAATTTCGATGTCGGAAATTTTGAAACACCGGGGTCCGGATGATGAAGGGTTTGCCTTTTTTAACTCCACTGACAACTCTCCGGGGACTGCCCCAATGATTGCAGGTGGTAAAGCCACTCCTCAGGAAGTTTTTCTTTCTTCTTTTCCCTATTCACCCAAACAAAATATTTCAAACTTACCTTACCAAGATTTAAAATACCGGGTTTCACTTATTCACCGAAGGCTTTCAATAATTGATACCAGTCCGGCAGGCCATCAGCCCATGTGCACTCAGGATGAAAATTACTGGATTGTGTTTAACGGAGAAATTTACAACCATCCCGAAATTAAAACCATCCTCCGATCCAAAGGATATGAATTCAGAACCAAAACGGACACAGAAGTATTATTAAACTCTTATAAAGAATGGGGATTTGACTGCGTT
>JAHEZO010000136.1 GCA_023250995.1 Flavobacteriales bacterium
ACCGATGGTGCACTCCCGTCAAATCTTCAATGGCAGCTGATGGATATTTCCGGTAGCAGCTGCGACCCTACTCTTTACAATGCCAACGTACCTGTTTGCCTTAATGGCACCGGCCCGCACCAGGTTTTATTTTGCAAGCCGGGGGGAAACAACAACACTTATCATATTACTTCCGTTCCCATGCCAAATGCCGGAAATGATATAGTGGTGAGTGATGGTTGCATTGATACTTTGCAGGCCTTTGGATTTATTGAATCTTCCATTGTATTTACGTCCGTTTTCCCTGGGGCTCCAGGTGATTTCGATAATTACCTGAGTTGTAAAACAGCCTGTGATACCGCCATTGTTTCGGCACAACCCGGTTATCCGCCCTTCATTGATTTTGAAGTGTGCGGAACCCCTTTGGGAGGTTGCAATTCCGTTTCCGTTTGTGATACGGCAAGAGTTTTTTTTGTTACAACATTAGTTGCTGATATTAATCCTCAAAATCCTACGGTTTGTTTTGGAGGAACCAATACAACCATCACCGGAATCGGTTCGGGTGGAGCCCCGCCCTATTCTTATTTGTGGAACACCGGTGAAACTACGCCTTCCATTAATGTTGGGGCAGGCACTTATTTTGTTACTGTTTCCGACACCACCGATTGCCAACCCGTTATTGATTCTGTTATCGTAACGGTTTTTTCATCTCCAATAACCTCAAATGCAGGAATGGATTTTACTGTTTGTGCCAGCAATCCCTATGTTTCACTTTCGGGTTCTGTAACAGGGGCCACCGGTGGAACCTGGCTGGGAGGATCGGGAATATTTTCTCCGGGCAAGGATTCTTTAATCACCACATATACTCCAACACAGGCCGAAATAGATGCCGGGAGCCTTTCATTGTACCTGGTAACTACAGGAAATGGATCTTGCCCTTCCGATACAGATACCATAAATATTTCGTTCGACAATTTCAATAACGTTTCACTCAGCCCCGTAAATATTTCCTGCTATGGCGGTAATAATGGGGAAATAACTGCCACTCCTTTAAATGGTACTCCTGCTTTTTCTTATTTATGGTCCAATGGGCAAACAGATTCTACTGCCACTGGATTAATTGCCGGAAATTATTCTGTTACTGTTACTGATGGAAATAATTGCAAATGGAATGATTCAATAATTATTATCCAGCCGGACACAATAATTATTATTATTCAGATAACCGGGCCTCAGTGTTTCCCAGAGGATGAATCTGATTTTTCAATAACCTTTTCGGGCGGAACACCTCCGTTTACTTATTATATTATTTCAGGTGATACGGTTGCCAATGATACCGTTACTTTTAATTGCGGCCTCACGGTGGTGTTGGGTGGTCCTACTTATACTGTAATAGCAGTGGATAGTTTGGGTTGCAGCGGCCAGGTTACTTTTTCAAGTCCCCCGGTTCCTCCTCCTTTGAATTTTAATCTTCTTTCTACCAACGTAAGTTGTTTTGGTGGAAGTAATGGCACAGCCAGCCTAAGCTGCTCGGGTGGTGTATCGCCTTATTCAGTTCTATGGAGCAATGGCTCCACTTCTTTTAATATTTCGGGTTTAAGTAAAGGAACCTATTCTGCAACGGTTACTGATGCCAATGGTTGCCAGGATAATAGTGTTTCTGTTAATATTTCTGAGCCCCCTTTACTCACCGTTTCCAAAACAATTTTTAATGTAAAATGCAAAGGTGAAAAAACGGGATGGTGCACTGTGTTTCCATCCGGTGGAACGGGTGGATATACTTATTTATGGAGTAATGGGAACAAAACCCAAGGCCAGAATAGTTTATTTGCAGGAGACTATGATGTAACGGTAAAGGATGGCAACAATTGTACAGTTTCTATATACACAACCATTATTGAACCCGCTACTTCAGTTTCAGTTTCAGCCTCTTCAACAAATGTGATTTGTAATGGAAACTGCAATGGAACACTTTCCTCAGTTGCAACCGGAGGAAACGGTGGATTTAATTATTCATGGAGCGGGGGATTGGGCACCGGTGATTCAAAAACAAACGTTTGTGCAGGAGTTTACACTGTAACTGCAACCGATTCCGAAGGATGTAAAGATACCATTTCAGTAACAGCAACGGAATTTGTAACGGTTCTCTTTCGGGAGCTGCGAATGGCGGCACTTCAGCCTATTCATATTCCTGGAGTAACGGGTTGGGAAACGGGCAAAATAAAAATGGAGTTTGTGCCGGTAATTATACTGTTACCGCCACCGATTCAAAAGGATGCACTTCCATCAGTTCAGCAGCAATAAATCAACCCACGGTATTGTCGGCAACTATTTCAAGCTCAACAAATGTATCTTGTAAAGGAGGGAATAATGGTTTTGCATCCGGTCAGTTTTCGGGGGGCACACCACCTTATACACTCCTATGGACAGGTGGAAGTTCAGGAACATCTGCAACAAATTTAACATCGGGTTTATATTTTTTTTCTGTAACTGATGGCAATGGCTGCAATGCAGCCGATTCAGTTTTTATTTCTGAGCCGGTAACAGCCCTTTCGGTAACAACAACATTTACACCTGTAATTTGCAAAACTGATTCAAATGGAACTGCCACCATAACTCCATTGGGTGGAATTTCTCCCTATAATTATCAATGGGATATTTCGGCCAATGGGCAAACAGACTCAACTGCTACCGGTTTAATTGCTGGAACCTATAATGTTACTGTTGAAGATTTTAATAATTGCACTTTTCTCACTTCGGCAATGGTTTCTGAACCGGTCACTTCTTTAATATTAGATACAAGCTCAACATTTGTAATTTGCAACGGAGAGGGCAATGGCACTGCAACTGTTAAAGCAAATGGGGGAAATTCCCCCTACACTTATTTATGGGATATCAATGCAAATGCTCAATCGGATTCAACCGCCACCGGACTTTTTTCGGGAACTTATTTTGTTTCAGTTACCGATAATAACGGCTGCCTGAAAACCGTAAGTGCATTTGTTGATCAACCTCTTTCACCTTTAACCGTTGTTTTCACCTCAGATAGCGCTAATTGTTTTGGAGCAGCCGATGGAAAAGCAGGAATTATTCCTTCTGGCGGCACATCACCTTACTCGTACTTATGGGACGATCCCATTGGACAAACAGATTCAATTGCTACCGGGTTAGCAGCGGGGTTTTACAATGTAACTGTCACCGACAATACAGGCAGTTGCAAAGTGATTGAAAGTATTTTTGTGAATCAGCCCAATTCAATTATTCCGAATCCGGCCTTTTCAAATGTAAAATGTTTTGGCGGAAATGATGGGAGTGCTTTGGTAGCACCAACCGGGGGAACTCCTCCCTATTCATTTTTCTGGAATAATAATTTTACCTCCTCCGCAATTTCAAATCTAATGGCACAAACGTATTCTGTAACAATTTCAGACTCTAAAAATTGCAATGATTCAGTGCTGATAAATATTTCCCAGCCCCTTGGTCCATTAAGCATTTCATCTTTAGTGAAAACTGACGTAAGCTGTAACGGAGATAATGATGGTGATGCAACTGTTATTGTTTCAGGAGGTACGGGTAATTTTTCATACCTCTGGAATAACCCGGGACAAAGTACAACTTCAACTGTAACAGGATTAAGTGCGGGGAGCTATTCCGTTTCAATTTCCGATTCAAATAATTGTTCGGTGGATACTTCGGTTTTCATTGCTGAACCAAGTCCGGGATTAACGGTAATGGTTTTGGCTAATGATGTAAATTGCTTTGGAGGAAATGATGGTACAGCTTCGGTAACTCCTGCCGGGGGAACATCTCCATATTTTTATCTATGGGATGCTAATGCCGGCTCACAAACTGATTCTACCGCTACCGGTTTACCCAGTGGAACCTACAGTGTAACTGTAACCGATGATAATGGATGTGTTCTTGATACAAATTCAGCCGTAATCGTTGGGCAACCGGCTACTTTCATTTCAGTTTTTATTTCTCAGCTAAATGTTTTTTGTTTTGGGGATAGCACGGGCACGGGGATGCTGTCTGTTTCGGGAGGGACCTCACCGTATTCTTATTTGTGGGATGCAAATGCCGGATTCCAGACGGATTCTTCGGCTACCGGTTTAACTGCGGGAACATATTTTGCAACAGTTACCGATAACAATGGATGTGCCGATGATTCCCTTACCGTTGTTATTTCAGAGCCACCCGAATTAATTACCAATGATTTTTTTACCAATGTAATTTGCAAAGGGGAGAGTAATGGAACCGCTTCTGTAAGTCCATCGGGTGGAACCTCCCCTTATAATTTCCAATGGGATCCTGGAGCAAATAATCAAACAGATTCTATTGCCACAGGTTTAAAAGCCGGGACCTATTTGGTTACCTGTACTGATTTTTCAGGCTGTACATTAATCCGGCAATTTATTATTTCGGAAGCTGATGATTCACTTTTTTTAACATCAACATTTTCGGATGTTATTTGTAAGGGAGACAGCAATGGAACTGCACAGATAATTCCAACGGGAGGAATTCCTCCCTATTATTTTCAATGGGATGGAGGAACAGGATTTCAAACCGGGCCCTCAGCCACCGGGTTAAAGGCAGGAACTTATAGTGTAATTGTAAATGATAGCAGCGGATGCACTGATTCAATTTCTTCAGTTATAATTTCTGAACCCGCATCAGTTATGGTCTCGGCCTCTGCAGATGACACCATCTGTAAGGGAGAAAATAGTATAATCAATGCTACGGGAACCGGAGGTACGGGCTCATATATTTATATCTGGAATGTTGGAACGGGGGCAAACCAAAATGTTTCCCCGCTGGTTAATTCTTTATATACCGTCACGGTTATTGATTCAAATAATTGCCAAAGCCCTGCGGATTCGGTTGTAATTTTTGTGAGGAACTATTATCCCGACAGCATTGAATTTTCCTGCGGTTCGTTTTCTAACTGCATCCTCTGCCCGGGAGATTCAACCCAAATATCGGCCAAGTATTACGAGGAATTTCCTCCCTACTCTTATCAATGGATTGGGTTAGGAAACGGGTTGGGTCCTTTTACCGTGGCACCATCCATCACAACCATTTATATTTTTGAAGTCAGTGATATTTGCGGAAGCTTTACCGACACATTTACAATTAATGTGGATTCTTTTCCCATGATACAAATTGATTCTTTTTTGTACGATGGATGCGCCCCTTTGCAGGTTGCTTTCAAGAATTCTTTTCAAAACCCGCCCGGCACCGGTTACTTCTGGAACTTCGGTGATGGGACCACATCGCAGGAGGAGGAACCGGTTCATTTATACGAAAACGAAGGAAGTTATAAGGTATTTCTTTCACTTACCTCACCAAACAATTGTGTTAAATCTGCCGATTCCATTGCTATGGTTGAAGTAAGGCAGATTCCCAAACCTGAATGTTCTGCAAATCCGCTTACCGGAACATTGCAAAACCCAACCATCCATTTTGGCACCGGGAATTATTCCTCATGGGTTTGGGAATTTGATGACGGGGACAGTTCGTTAATTCAAAATCCGGATCATACATTTAAAGATTCAGGAGATTACTATGTAAAAGTAAAAGTTGTCAATCAGTACAATTGTTTTAATGCCTGCTCCATTCTTGTACGCATTAACCCCATTTATCCTCTGGGAATTCCAAGCGCCTTTTCTCCCAATCCAAGCGGATCCAACGGAGGCCGTTATTCATTGGATGATTTTACAAACAATATATTTTTTCCTATTACAAAATACACGAAAGATTATCATCTTGAAATTTTTAACCGTTGGGGGGAACTTATTTTTGAATCTTTTGATATTGGCATTGGCTGGGATGGATATTACCAGGGAGTTTTATGCCAGCAGGATGTTTACGTTTGGAAAATTTATATTAAATGGTGGGATGACCAGGAATTTAATAATGTGGGGGATGTTACGTTGCTGAGGTGAACCGGAGGAATTTTATTTTTTCTTTACATTAGGCTCTGTGTTAAAATTTTTCCTGCCCAATTATCCTATCCCTTCAGCTGCTCTTCCAGGGCTTTTATTTTTGCCTCCGCATCCGCCAATTTTTTCTTTTCCATAAAAAGTATTTCGGGTTTTGCATTGGCTACAAATTTTTCATTGGCAAGCTTTTTTGTTACTGAGTTTAAAAATCCACGATGGTATTCAAGGTCTTTCAATAACTTTTCTTTTTCCCCGGCAGCATCAACGATTCCATCGGGTATTGAAACAAAAAATTCGGTTTGTTCCACCACAAAGGAAACAGCAGAATCTACTTTGGTTTTTGTAAAATTAACCGAAGATAAATTGCAGAGTTTTTTAATGAGGAGTTCGGTTTTTTTAAGCTCACCCGTTTCGTCCGATTTAATAAAAAGGATCAGCGGAATTTTTGGAGAAATATTTTTTTCATTCCGGATGGACCTGATGGAAACTACACAGCCAAAAAGGGAAGAGAAAGTTTTTAAAATTTGATTGTCGAAACTTTCATTCTTCGGGAAGTTTGCAATCATTATTGAACCGCTTTCGTTTCTTTCCCTTATCAGATGCCATATTTCTTCGGTAATAAATGGCATAAAAGGATGGATTATCTTTAAAAGGTTTTCAAATAAACCAATGGTTGAATCGAAGGTTAATTTATCCACGGGTAAAGGCTTCCCATCTGTAAACTCCGGTTTAATCATCTCAAGATACCATGCACAGAAATCATCCCAAATCAACTTATAAATAGCCATCAAGGCCTCCGAAATTCTGAATTCCTCAAAAAGTTTTTCAATAATTTTTAATTCGGAATTCAATTTTGCCCGGAACCATTCAATCGCAATTTTATTTTCTTCCGGCTGAATTTTAATTTCATCTACATTAAAGCCATTAACCAACCTGAATGCATTCCATATTTTATTTGCAAAATTTCTTCCCTGTTCGCATAACGATTCATCAAATGGCAAATCATTTCCGGCAGGGGAACAAAGCAACATTCCCACACGAACTCCATCGGCCCCGTATTTTTGTATCAGATCCAGCGGATCGGGTGAATTTCCCAGTGATTTGGACATTTTCCGGCCGATTTTATCTCGTACTATACCTGTGTAATAAACATTTTTGAACGGAGGTTTTCCCATGTATTCATAGCCGCATATTATCATTCGGGCTACCCAGAAAAACATTATTTCGGGAGCGGTAACTAAATCGTTGGTAGGGTAATAATATTGCAAATCTTCATTTCCCGTTTTGCTTTTACCTCCAAAAAAAGTAGGATCAAAAACCGAAACAGGCCATAGCCAGGACGAAAACCAGGTATCCAGAACATCCTCATCCTGAAAAATTTCTTCGGTGCAGCCGCAATTCACGCATTTTTCCGGTTTGTTTTTCTGAATCATTACCACTTTGCTGCATTCGGTGCAACTGCAATACCAGGCAGGAATTCTCTGTCCCCACCATAACTGGCGTGAAATACACCAATCCTTAATGTTTTCCATCCAGTGACGGTAGGTATTTTTAAATTTTGAAGGATAAAAACGGATGGTGTCATCAATCACATTATCAAGTGCCGGCTTCGAAAGATTTTTCATTTTGCAAAACCACTGCACCGAAAGTTTGGGTTCAATTACGGCATCCGTTCTTTCTGAATAGCCTACCTTGTTCACCATGTCATCCGTTTTTTCAAGGTATCCTTTTAGTTCAAGTTCCTTAGCAATTTTTTTTCTTACGGAGAAACGGTCTTCTCCAGTGAATAAAATTCCATTTTTGTTAATTGTGCCGTTTTCATTAAAAATGTCAATCACCGGGAGGTTATGTTTTACCCCAAGCTGGTAATCATTTAAATCATGAGCGGGAGTAACTTTTAGAGCACCCGTGCCAAATTCCATCGCAACGTAATCATCAAAAATTATGGGAATTTCCCTGTTGATTAAAGGAACGAAAACTTTTTTTCCCCTCAAGTGCTTATATCGTGAATCATTTGGGTTAACGCAAATGGCCGTGTCGCCCAGAATTGTTTCGGGCCTTGTGGTTGCAACGGTAATATAATCAGAAATTGGTGAAGGGGAATCAGGATTTAAACCGGTAGGTTCTCCCATCTTCCGATTCCCGTCTTCGGACCCTTTCACAAAAATATATTTAATAAAAAACAATTTCGAATTAACTTCTTTATAAATTACTTCTTCATCCGAAAGGGCTGTTAGTGCTGAGGGATCCCAATTTACCATTCTCACCCCTCTGTAAATTAATCCTTTTTTATAAAGATCAATAAACACATCAATAACCCCCTCTGATAAATCCTCATCCATGGTAAAGCGGGTGCGGTCCCAATCGCAGGAAGCCCCCAGTTTTTTTAATTGTTCCAGAATAATTCCACCATGTTTTTCTTTCCATTTCCAGGCATGTTGGATGAACTCTTCCCTTGAAATATTTTTTTTATCAATTCCTTTTTGTTTTAATAAGGCCACCACTTTTGCTTCTGTTGCAATGGATGCATGGTCAGTCCCCGGAACCCAGCAGGCGTTAAATCCTTTCATCCGGGCCCGCCTTACCAGCACGTCCTGTATGGTGTTGTTGAGCATGTGGCCCATATGCAATACACCGGTAACGTTGGGAGGGGGAATAACCACCGTATAAGGTTTCCGGCCATCCGGAGTGGATTTAAAAAACTTTTTTTCAATCCAGTAATTATACCATTTATCCTCTGTAAGTGCGGGGTTGTAAATTTTTGGGATATCCATAAAAAAATAAATTTCGAAAAAAGGTTTGCGAATTTAATTAAAATGATTTTTGCCCCTTAAAGAGTTTGCTTAGCTTTGAAAACAAAAACTATGAAACCCATAAAAACTTTTCAGGGAACGATTTATTCATGGGATTGCGACCATATGCAGCATCTGAATGTGAAATCCTATGTTGGGAATTTTGACCAGGCCACATGGAACCTTTTTTCACACCTTGGACTCACTTCGGGTTATTTAAGAGATAATAACCGTGGGATGGTGGCTCTTGAACAACATATTTGGTATAAAAAGGAAATCCTTGCCGGTGATAATATTTTTATTGAATCCGAAATTATTGAAGTGAAAGAAAAGATTATCCGTTTTAAGCATACCATGTACAACCTCGAAAATAATATTCTTTGCTCCCAAACCGAGCTTACGGGATTGCATATTGATATCATAAAAAGAAAATCGGTGGAATTTCCGCATTTTGTTCTGGAGAATTTTAATATTCAAAAGTCGTAAGTCAAAAAAGTTGTAGGTGGTAAATCGAACCAGTTGTAATTCAAAGGGCAAACGAAAGTTAGATTTTTATTTTCATGGCGAAGGCATCAAATATTTATAGATAAGAAACACAAAATAACCTGCGACCCCGTTGGGGTCGAATATTATTTATCTAACCATTTTTCTATTAACATATGAACCCTTTGGGTTCAAAAGCTGGGGGAATCATTTTTAATTTGCGGTTGTCCGGTAGCATGTCGTAAATCAAAAGAAAGAAAATTCAGAAAATATATATGCCCTGGTTTTGTCCAAAATGTGAGCGGCCATTTAAAAACAGAAACCAATATCACTCTTGCGTAAACGTTGATATTGAATCCCTTTTTAAAAATAAAAATCCGGTTGTAAAAAAAATTTACAACCGAATAGCCCTGACTGCAAAAAAATGTGGAAAGGATGTATTGGAAACTGCATCCCTTAATGCCATTTTTATGAAAGCACCAGCCACCTTTCTGGCCATTAAACCACTGAAGAATTCAGCAGGCCTTGAGTTTTTGTTAGACGAAGAGATTATGGAATTTCCAATTTCCAAAACTTTAAGGGTTTCAAAAAACCGGGTGGCACATTTTGTTCAGGTAGAACATTTGAAGGAGGTTGACAGCCAACTTTTGGATTGGATAAAAAAGGCCTATCAGACTATAAAAAAATCGAAAAGAAAATAGGAATTTGAGATACGCAATTATAGATTTGGGAACCAATACTTTCAACCTTTTAATTGCCGAGGTTAAAGGAATCCAATCCCGCAAAATTTTCGGAACTAAAGAGGTAGTTAAACTCGGACAGGGTGGAATAACCAGAAATATTATCCCGGAAAAGCCATTTTTAAGAGGGATTCAGGCCCTTGTAAAGTATAAAAAGATTTTAAAAAAGCACAGGGTGGTTAAAGTTTTCGCCTTCGGCACTTCCGCCATCAGGGATGCGAAAAACCGGAAACAATTTGTTCAAGCTGCCTTCAGGAAAACAGGAATTAAAATAAATATTATTA
>JAHEZO010000285.1 GCA_023250995.1 Flavobacteriales bacterium
CTTGCATTTGTTTTGGGTCTCTGTCCATGGCACGGGCAATAAATGTTCCCTTGGATCCAAGAGCCAGCTCGGCAGGATTGAATGGTTCCTCGATGGTTCCATAGGGAGTTGATTTTGTAACTTTACCATGCTCTGATGTAGGGGAATACTGCCCTTTTGTTAAGCTGTAAATCTGATTATTGAACATCAGCACATTGATGTCGAGATTCCTCCGCATTAAATGGATAAAATGATTTCCACCAATGGCAAGTGCATCCCCATCTCCTGTGGCTACCCACACACTTAAATGTGGATTTGCTGCTTTTACACCCGAAGCAATGGCACAGGCCCTTCCATGGATACTATGCATTCCGTAGGTATTCATATAATAGGTAAAACGCGAGGAGCAGCCTATTCCGGAGATAAAAACAAAATCTTCCTTTTTTACCGGCAAGTCGGGAAAAATTACCTGAACCTGTTTAAGAATGGAATAATCACCGCATCCCGGACACCATTTTACTTCCTGATCGGAAGCGTAATCTTTGCTGGTTAGTTTAACCTGATTCGTTAGGGTTGTTTCCATAAATTATTTTTATTCAATGATTGATTTTACTTTTTGTTTTATCTCCTCACCTGTAATTGGCAATCCCTGAATTTTATTAAAACCTGTTGCAGGAATTAAAAATTTATCACGGATAATATGAATGAGCTGTCCGTTGTTCATTTCCGGGATCAGAACATGATTAAATCCTTTGAGTAAACCACCAAGATTTTTTGGAAACGGGTTCAGATACCGCAGGTGGATATGCGATACTTCGGTTCCTTCCAAAATCATTTCGCGCACTGCGGTTTTAATTGTGCCGTACGTTGAACCCCAGCTTAGAATTACAATGTTCCCTGTTAAATTTCCCTGATCAACTTTTTGTTCGGGAATAAAATCGGCAATTTTTTCTACTTTTTCCTCTCTGAGTTTTACCATCAATTCATGGTTGAGTGGCTCATAGCAAACATTCCCTGTCACATCCTTTTTTTCCAATCCTCCAATCCGGTGTTCGAGGTCGGGAGTTCCGGGAATCACCCAGGGCCTTACTAAATTTTCATTTCTTTTAAATGGCTGAAATCCGCTTCCATTTAAATCTGATTTTGTTGTAAATTTTATTTTTATGGGTGGCAATTCACTTTCAGTTGGAAATTTCCAGGGCTCCGACCCATTGGCAATGTACCCGTCAGAAAGGCAAATCACCGGTACCATGTGTTCGAGAGAAATTTTACAGGCCTCATACACGGCATCAAAACATTCGGCTGATGATGAAGCTGCTATTACAGGTAGAGGAGCCTCTCCGTGTCTCCCATAAAAAGCCTGCAGCAAATCAGATTGTTCAGTTTTTGTGGGCAATCCCGTGGATGGGCCGCCCCGCTGAACATTAATTATTACTAATGGAATTTCCAGAATTAACGCCAATCCCAGAGCTTCAGTTTTTAATGACATACCCGGGCCCGAAGTGGTGGTAGCTGCAAGTTTTCCGGTATATGAAGCCCCAATGGCAGAGCAAATTCCTGCAATTTCATCTTCTGCCTGAAAAGTTTTCACCCCGTTGGCTTTGTATTTTGAAAGTTCGTGTAGAATATCTGAAGCCGGTGTGATGGGATAAGAACCGAGAAATAAATTTATTCCGGCTTTTTCTGCCGCAGCTATTAAACCAAGTGCGGCCGCGTGATTGCCGGTGATATTTCTGTAATTCCCTGCAGCAAGTTTAGCGGGTGTAACCTTAAATCTGTTGGTAAATATTTCGGTGTTGTCACCAAAATTCCAGCCCGCGGTAAGGGCCAGGATATTTGCTTTTGCAATTTCGGGTTTTTTGCTGAATTTTTCATTGATAAAATCAACGGTGTATTCGAGGTTCCGGTCGAACATCCAATAAATCAGTCCAAGGACAAACATGTTCTTTGATCGTTCTACTTCTTTGTTCCCTAAACCACTGCTTGCCAAAGCTTCTTTTGTGAGCCTTGTAACATCTGCCGGAATAACCCGGAAGTTGTCTAATGACCCATCTTCCAATGGATTTATATTTTCGGGGTACTGAGCCAGTTTCAGATTTTTTTTATCAAAGCCGGCCGAGTTTACAATTATTATCCCGCCTTTTTTTAACCGGTGCAGTTCCACTTTCAGTGCTGCCGCATTCATTGCCACAAGTACATCATAATTATCACCAGGTGTGTTAACCTCACTGCTTCCAAACTGGACCTGAAATCCTGATACTCCTGCAATGGTGCCGCCTGGGGCGCGTATTTCAGAGGGATAATCCGGAAAGGTGAAAACATCATTTCCAAAAAATGCAACCGCATCGGAAAATTGCATCCCTGTTAGCTGCATTCCATCTCCCGAATCTCCTGAAAACCGAATCACTACGCTTTCAGATTCAACAATGTTGAGATTTCTTTTAATTTTTTCGTTTAACACTTCCATATTTTTTTTTTTAATTTTTCAATAAAAATTATTTAAAAACAGGTTACAAAATAACTTTTAAAAGAATGGAAAATTTATGACTTCTATCATAAATCTAATATGATTTGAGTCATAGTAAAAACTGCCGAGCATTTGGTTATTTGCAATGAAAAATTATTGAAATGGTTATGAGCAGCGAGAATTTGGTTATATATTTTATCAGCGGAATTGTTTTGGTTGGAGCCGGAATTCTGGTTTCACATTTTTTTGCACCATCCTCAGAAAATTTACAAAAAAGCGAAACTTTTGAATGCGGAATTCCTACCCGGGGAACATCCTGGTTCCAGTTTAAGGTGGGTTATTATTTGTTTGCCATTCTCTTTTTAATTTTTGAGGTTGAAGTTGTTTTTCTTTTTCCATGGGCGGTGGTAATGAAAGAATCAGGTACCTCTGCTTTTATCGAAATATTTATTTTCCTTTTTATTCTTGGTGGCGGGTTACTTTACGCATGGAAAAAAAATGCTTTAAGGTGGGAGTAAAAATTAACTTACTTAACCTGGCTAGTAAAATAATAATGAACAATTGAGGACATGGATACAAGTACAGAAAAAAACGGACGTTCAAATTTTTTTCTTACCAGAGTTGATGATGTGGTGAATTGGTCGAGGGCAAATTCTTTATGGCCTTTGGTATTTGGAACAAGCTGCTGTGCCATTGAAATGATGGCCACCGGTGCGGCAAAGCACGATTGGTCAAGGTTTGGCACTGAGGTAGCCAGGGCTACCCCGAGGCAAGCCGATTTAATTGTGGTTGCCGGAACCATAGTAAATAAAATGGCACCTGTTTTAAAACGACTTTATGATCAGATGGCGGATCCAAAATATGTTATTGCCATGGGTGCCTGTTCTGTTTCCGGGGGCCCGTTTTTTTATAATTCTTACTCTGTAATTAAAGGGGTGGACCATATCATTCCTGTAGATGTTTATGTACCCGGTTGCCCTCCCAGGCCCGAAGCCCTGTTATATGGAATTATGAAGTTGCAGGAAAAAATAAAGGCAAATTTGGATTATGCCCGGTTGGCGGAAAGAAATAAATTTTCAGATAGCTTGAAAAATATTTAAAACATGAAAAACGAAGAACTAAAACAGTTTATTCTTTCCTTAGTTCCTGAAGCTGTTTTTGATGAGGGGAAGCATTTTCTTTCTGTCAACATTCCATC
>JAHEZO010000137.1 GCA_023250995.1 Flavobacteriales bacterium
AAAATAAACTTAATTTATTATCCAATTTTTCAAAAGGTTTTTTTCGCAGCCATCCTGAAAAGGCCTTTACTACTGTAAAAACCAAAAGGAATAAAATAATCCATCGGAGAAAGGAGTGAATATGGAGCAGGCCGGTAAACATATATTTTAAGGAACAAACATACATAATTTCTCAATTCAGAAATTTTTACATTTGCTTCTCACCACCAAAAATAATTTAGAACTAAAATGCAGGAAAGTTGTTTTAAAGGATTCAGATATTGTGAAAGTTTCAAAATTAAAATTTCATCCGGCATTTTTATTTTTTTAAAACCTATTTGGTTTTGTTTTCCCTTTTTTTGTTTTGTTTTAATTTCAATTTCCGGTTTATCCCAATCCACTTTCCCCGTGAATGGTGTTCATGACGAAAACCATAATTATTATGCATTTACAAATGCTGTAATTTATTTGGATTATAAAACCAAAATTGATTCAGCAGTTTTGCTGATTCGTGACGGAATTATAGAAAAAACCGGAAGGAATATTTCTATTCCCCCAAATGCAGTGATTTATGATTTGTTAGGAAAATTTATTTACCCTTCTTTCATTGATATTTATTCTGATTACGGAATGCCGGAAATAAAAAAAGCAGTCCCTCCGGAATCAGTAGAAAATTTCAAACCCAGGATTGACCGGAATACCAAAGGGGCTTTAAACTGGAATGATGCGGTGAAACCCGAAAAAAATGCCTCTTCAGTGTTTGCTGTAAATAAAAAGGAGGCCGAAGAATTGCGTAACCTGGGTTTCGGAACTGTAATGACTCATCAAAAAGATGGAATTGTGAGAGGTACAGGCACCCTTGTTACTCTTTCGGATGAAAAGGAAAATGATGTTATGCTGAAAGATTTTGCCGCTGCAGTTTTTTCATTCGACAAAGGATCCTCCGGCATGGATTACCCTTCTTCCCAGATGGGAGCCATTGCATTACTTCGCCAGACATATTATGATGCAACCTGGTACCATAAAAATAATTTTCCCACTAACACTCCGACAAAAAATTTTTCGGAAAATCGGGAATATAATTTGTCTCTCGAAAATTTTAACAGAAACCAAAACATTCCTCAGATTTTTGAAGCAAATGATTATCAGACTGAATTAAGAGGTGATAGAGTGGGGGATGAATTTGGAGTACAATATATTTTGAAAGGATCGGGAGATGAATTCAAACGGACTGCAGAAATTAAAAAGACCGCAGCCGGTTTAATTATCCCGCTTAATTTTCCAAAACCTTTTGATGTTGAAGACCCTTATGATGCCCTAAATGTAAGTCTGGAAGAATTAAGAAATTGGGAATTGGCTCCATTCAACCCTGCAATCCTCGAAAAAGAAAAAATAAACTTTTCTATCACCGCCAATTTCCAGGGGGGTAAAAAAAACTTTTGGGAAAACCTTAGGAAGGCAATAAAATCGGGGCTGACTGATTCCACTGCCCTTAAGTCGTTAACTTTTATTCCGGCTAAAATGCTTGGTATGGAAAACCGGATTGGTTCACTTAAAGAAGGAATGCTTGCAAACTTTGTAATCACCTCCGGAAATATTTTTGACAAAAAAAATATTTTGTTTGAAAATTGGATCAGGGGAAAGCGGTATGTAATTTTCAATTATAACCAGCCCGATATCAGGGGTGTTTATGAATTAAAAGTGGACACTTCCTTTTTTGAATTAAAACTGGAAGGACAATATAAAAATCCTGAAGGAACATTAAAAAGAAAGGAAGATACCGGAAAAACTAAAATAAGCACTACTGTTAATGAAAATCTTATTTCGCTGGTTTTTGAAAAAAAAGAAAAAAATTTTTCCGGATTTTTTCGCCTGAGCGGAAAAATTAACGAGCCGATGCATTTTTTCGAAGGAAAAGGACAAACACCCGATGGCAAATGGGTTTTTTGGAAAGCGACAAGAATTGAAAATTTTATTGAAAAACCTGATTCAGTTAAACAAGAACCTTTGCCTTTTCCAAAAATATATTTCCCGGAAATGGCCTATGGATTTTCTCAACTCCCCGCAGCGGAACCAACCTTAATAAAAAACGCCACTCTTTGGACTAACGAACCGGAAGGAATACTTATAAACACGGATGTTTATCTTGAGAGTGGAAAAATAAGAAAAATCGGGAAAAACCTTGAAGGGGAAATAAAAAAAAATCCTTCGGCCCAAAAGCCGGATGAACTAATAATTATTGATGGAACGGGAAAACATCTTACGCCAGGAATAATTGATGAACACTCGCATATCGCCATCAGCCGGGGAGTGAATGAAAGCGGACAGGCTGTGAGTGCTGAGGTTCGGATTGGAGACGTTATTAATCCGGATGACATAAATATCTACCGCCAGCTTGCAGGGGGTGTAACGGCTGCACAACTTCTTCACGGTTCGGCCAACCCAATCGGAGGGCAATCAGCATTAATAAAGCTGAAATGGGGATTTTCCTCTGAGGAAATGAAAATTAAAGGGGCGGATGGATTTATAAAATTTGCCTTGGGTGAAAATGTTAAACAATCCAATTGGGGCGATTTCCAAACGGTTCGTTTTCCTCAAACCAGAATGGGTGTGGAGCAAGTATTTTTTGATGCATTTACGCGAACAAAAGAATATATGAATTCAAACCCCAAATTACCAAATAATGATTTATCCGGTTATCCCCGCAGAGATTTGGAATTGGATGCCCTTTCTGAAATTCTTCTTAAAAAAAGATTTATTACCTGTCATTCATACGTCCAGTCCGAAATTAATATGTTAATGCATGTTGGAGATTCCATGGGATTTAAGGTAAATACCTTTACCCATATTCTCGAAGGGTATAAAGTTGCGGATAAATTGAAAAAACACGGAGCCGGAGCATCTTCCTTTTCCGATTGGTGGGCTTATAAATTTGAAGTAAAAGATGCCATTCCTTACAACGGAGCTTTAATGCACCGAAAAGGAATTACGGTAGCTTATAATTCAGATGATGCAGAAATGGGAAGGCGTTTAAATCAGGAGGCAGCAAAAGCGGTAAAGTACGGGAGTGTTTCGGAGGAAGATGCTTTAAAATTTGTTACTCTTAATCCTGCCCGGTTGCTTCATTTGGATAAATTTACAGGCAGTTTAAAAATTGGCAAAGATGCCGATCTGGTTTTGTGGTCCGGAAATCCGCTTTCTGTTTACTCAAAAGCTGAAAAAACATTTGTGGATGGTTTGCTTTTATATGATGCGGAAAAAGATTTGTTTTTAAGAAAATATATTCAGGAGGAGAGGAACCGAATTATATCTAAAATGATTAAAGCTAAAATTGAGGGGGAAGAAACCCAAAAACCAGAAAAAAAAGTACAAAAATTATTTGATTGCGAAACTTTGGGAGATTAATATTATAACCGATGTTACGCAAATAATATTTTCTGTTCACTCAAAATAATAATTAGTCGTAAGTCATAAGTCTTAAGTCATAAGCCGATCGGGTCGTTTTTCCTGACTTTACAGATATTATTATCCACACACTATTCTTGAACTCATTGGGTGGTTTTAGCAATTTTGATCTCTCTTTTTTAAACCCAAAATCCTTCCAATGCGTTTATTCTCTGAATCATCATACTTTTCTTTTACTTACTACTTAAAACTCTTTTGACTTAAGACTTACCATTATTAAATGTTCATTGAATCAGGAACATTTAACTATTCACAATCACGTGCTTTTCGTTTTTTCCTCCTTTCCCTGGCCATAGCCGTAACCATACCCATACCCATATCCATAACCATAACCGCCATACCCGTAACGGTAACCATATCCGCCATAGTAATATTTCCATCTTCTGTTTTTAATACCATTTAATACAATACCACAACTTTTGATATTTGATTTGGCCACAATTTCTTCAATAAAGTTTAATCCTTGTTTTGAGGCGAATTTTGTATTCATAATAAAAAGAGAAACATCCGCGTGGCTCATCAAAACAATGGCATCACTAATAAGTCCCAATGGAGGGGTGTCAATGATGATGTAATCAAATTCTTTCTTTGCTGATTCAAGGAGGGAATTTACACCTTCATTTAAAACTAACTCCGAGGCATTTGGTGGGGTTGGTCCTGAAACAATCACGGTCATATTTTCAAAACCGGAGGAAATTTTTACAGCTTCATACGAGTCTTTGCCAATTAAAAATGTTGAAATTCCGATCGAAGCATCCATTTTTAAACTTTTATGAATTTTTGGCCGGTGCAAATCCATATCCAGCAGCAAAACTTTTTTGTTGGCTTTTGCAATTAAAACAGATAAATTGGCTGAGCAAAAAGTTTTTCCCTCTCCTGGATGCAATGAGGTTATTAAAACCACTTTTGCTCTTTTTTCGGGTGATAAATATTGAAGATTTGTCCGGATGGACCGAAATGCTTCTGTAATTGCCGATTTTGGCTCAGCATCCACAAGAATATAGCTTTCAAGCCCTTTTTCGTTAAATGGAAGGCCGCCCATGATGGGTAATTCGGTGGCTTCTCTTAAATCCCTCACATTTTCATACCTTTCGAAAAAGAAGAACCTTATTAAACTCAATAAAAGAGCTGCAACGAAACCTCCTCCGAGGAAGCCGGAGGTAATACTTTTCTTATCTGGCTTTATTATTCCCACCGATCTCGACCTTTCAATTACAGTTGTTTCGGGAATTATTGAAGCTTTTGCAATTACAGTCTCCGCCCTTTTTGTAATTAAATATGAGTAAAGTTGCTGGTTGATGCTCAGTTTTCTCTCTATATTTACTATTTGCCTTTGATTTTTTGGAAAGTTTTTAACTTCCTCTTCATATTTTTTTATTTCAACATTAATTTCTTCCAGGTTTTTTTTAATGAATTGCTGTGTGTTAATCAGGTATAGCAAAATATCCTTTTGAAGTCTGGAAAAGGTGGTGTCCATTTCCCTTATGGAATAATTTTTATCCGTATTTCGGAATAATGTATTTCCCCTTGAAATCTGAATGTCATAAAGTTTATTTACCGTACTTTTAAGAAAAGCATCACCTTCAAGAATAAAAAAAGACGGGGGCAAAAACATTTCGTTACTGTTTTTTAAAATATATTCTCTTAATTCCTCAATTGATTTTAATTTCAAATCAAAGTTTAATTTTTGGTTTTCCAGGGAAGTTAATTTTGAATAAGATTCTGTTTGCTCCTTATTTAAATCTACTATTTCCCTGGTTTCTTTAAATCGCTCCATTTCATCCTCAATTTCATTAATTACTTTGGTGATTTCGTTCACCTGAAGGTCAATATAATTAATTGTATTTACACTTATGTTTTTTTTACTTACAAGAGTGTTTTCGATAAAAACGGCCGATAGCGTGTCCAAAAAAACAATGGCTCTTTCAGGAATTTCATCCTCCAGTTTTATTTCAAGCACACTTGTCCATTCCAGATTTTTTACAGAAAGGTTCTTTTTATACTTGTCTACAAGTTCCTGCCGGTTGTGAATATTAAACATATAATTTATTTTGCTCAGATATTCAACCGATTGCTCATTCAAATTAGGGTTTTTCCTGATTGTAAAATAAAAACCTTCGTCCAGTATTAACTCTCCAAAATTATACTCACGTGATATTTCTTCCTCCTGCATTGTATAGGATAAGCGGAATTTTATTGTATCAATTAAGGTAATTTTAAATTGCCTCCCAATGGAGTTTGATCCAAAGTTTTCAGAAACCACACTAAATGGCATGTTTTTATAAACCTCGGTTACTTTAATTCTGCCTACAATGAAATAAGCCACATCAAAATCCAATTTTGCCATAGCCTTTTCAATTAAATCTGAGGATTGAATTACCCTGATTTGGCTGGAGGAATTTTCGTAAGATGAATAAATGTTCGACAAACTGGTCTCCTGAAATTTTACTAAGTTTTCGGATTTTAAAAGGATTTGAGTTTGAGCAAGGTAAATATCTGTTAACCGGTGAGTATAAAAATAGGAAATCACCATCGAAGCCGTTGGGAAAAGAATAAACCAATACCAGTTTTTTGAAAAAAGTTTCCCTACCTTTTTCAAATCCTCTACCTCAAGCATGTTTTGTTTTGCGGCCATCTGCTTAAATTAATTTCAAAGTTGCAAAGATAGAATTATGTTGATAAGTTTTAAAGATTATTCCAAGGATAATACTATCTTTGGCAGTAAGAAATAATTATTTTCTGAGAAAATAATTTCTCAGATCTTTTGTTTTTCATCCTTTGTATTGATGTTTGTCTTAATAAAAGAAATCACAAATTAACCAAACCTTTTCATTATTTTTTGCGTAAAACCCCTTTGAATGACTTTTTTTATTTTTGTTTGCTTTAGCCCGAAAACACTGCCTGTTTGAATCAAAAAAAATAATATCACCCTTCAAAAAATAATTGTATGATACGATCTATACCTTTAAAAATGCTTTTGGCTCTTGCTTTATTGGTCGCTTGTTCAAAAGGATTTGCAACAACATTTACTTGGGTTAACAATGATATTTACAGCGGTTGCGGGGATTCTGGCGGGGATAATTCATGGAATAATTCAGCCAACTGGGACGAGGGAGGTGCCGGATGCCTGGGAAATCTTCCAATGGCAGGGGATGATGTTGTATTTGATGGTTCATATGGGCCCGGCTCTCCAAATTCTAACTGCACAGTTGATGTAAATGTCAGTATTGCAAGTATTTCAATTACAGGTGGGTATTCCGGAACAATTTCATTTTCTTCCGGTATTACTTTTACAACTTCAGGAAGTTTTTCCATTTCTTCTGGAACCTTTACCGGAAATAACGGTTTCATTTCAATTGGAACTACATTTACCCAAACTGGGGGCACTTTTACAAAACCGGCTGCTGCAATGACAGTAACCGGTAATTTTTCGCTTTCAGGTGCTGGCTCCACATTTAACAATACTGCATCTTCGGGTACCTTATTATTTAAAAGTAATTTTAGTCAAACCAATGGAACTTATAATTCTACAGGAAATGTATTAACGGCAATGGAAACTACCACTACTTCAACTATTTCATTTACTTCAAGTGGAGGAACATTTACTCACAGTGCAAATTCATTTGCTTTTAGGGTTACATCTGCTTCTACCCCAGCCACCGCTGCTTTTACAATAAACAACACTCCAACTTTCAACTCATTATCATTTCAAAATTCCACAGATAACACCGCTTGTGATTTAACCATCACTATTGACCAGGATATTGTTTCTTCAGGAGCCTTGTCAATTAATACTGGCACTGGGACGACTGGGTCAAAAGTCAGAACCATTAAAATTGATAAAGGAGCAGGTGGAGGAACCCTAACTTTTAATGGTACATTAACTGTAACCGGGAATGTAAACTCTACGGGAGGTGACGGGTCAGGAACCCTAATTATGAATGCAGGAACCTCTATTTCAATTGCTAATTTAACTGCGTCCGGAATTAACCCATTGTGCAATTTTATGATTCATGGATCTACCAGGACAATTACCCTAACCGGTTCTCGTTTTTTATCTATTGGAACAAACTCTAATCCCAGGACTTTTACCATCATGGGATCTGGAGATATTACTTTAACCGCAGGTACAATTTCCTGTTTTGGAGATGTTACTTTGTCCAATACTGGTACTGCTGGAGGGGGAACAACTGTTATTAGCATTGAAGGTACAGGAACCCAAACGCTAACAGGGAATTCTACTGCAGGTCAAAGTCGAATGCCAAATTTAACCATAAATAAATCAGCCGGTACTTTAAATTTGGCTAGTACCATTTCAATGGCAGGAACAACCTTTACCCATACTGCCGGAACAATTTCAGCCGGAAGCTCCACTATGGTTTTTAATGGCAGTTGCACCATTTCAGGAGCAGGAACAACCAGCTTTAATAATTTAACCATTTCCAGCGGAACATTAACAGGAAAATCTTCCGCCAACATTAATGTATCAGGTGCCTGGGTAAACAGTGGTGCCGGCTACACCCACAACAGTGGTACAGTAACTTTTAATGGAGCCTCTGCTTCAGTTTCGGGTGCAACCACCACTTCATTTAATCATCTTACAATTTCCTCCGGTGTTTTAACCGGTTCCTCCGGAACCATGAATGTTGCCGGTGACTGGACAAACAGTGTTGGCTCGGCAGGCTTTGTTCACAATGGGGGCACGGTGGTTTTCAACGGAACCGGTTCACAAACCATTACCGGTGCAACGACATTTAAAAACTTAACAATAAACAATTCAAAAGCGGCCACCCCATGGGTTACTCTTGCCTCCGCAACCGAAATTATAGGTACCGTGGATGTTCAGGACGGCCAACTTATTACTGCAGGGCTGCTAACGTTGAACTCCGATGCCAGTGGTACTGCTTGTATTGGTAATCTTTCCGATGGTACACCCGAGGCAACAGCAGTTTCGGGAAACGTTATTTGCGAAAGATACATCAGTGAATCTGGCTCTGCTAAATGGCACTTGTTGGCCGCCCAAACCACCGGGGGCTTTCTAAGTGATTGGGATGATGATATTTATTACACCGGAGCAACTTTTACAGGGGCGGATTATGCCAGCGGAAGTTTTGTAAATGTTTTAAAATGGGATGAAACAACTGATAACGATATAGTATCCGGTTTTTCAGGAGCCACAAACACCACCAATTCTCTTAACAACGATGGAACTACAACCGGAAGTTTACAATCCGGGTTTTATGTTTATGATCAATTTGTGGCCGAAGTAGTAGATATTACCGGCCCTGTACGAAGCAATGCAGCTGATGTAACTTTTTCTCTTTCATTTTCAAGCAATGATGCATTCGATGGATGGCACCTTATTGGAAACCCCCACCCATGTGCTGTTGATTGGGGGAATGCCAGAAAAGATGGGGGATCAAGTACCGCAAATATTTCTGCAACCGCAAGAAGGATGCTTGCCAGCGGCTCTTTTGGTGATCTTACAGCAACAGCCGCTGATAATACAGACCTTATTGCATCCGGAGAAGCTATTTGGGTTACAGCAACCGCGGCCGCTTCTTTAGTTATTCAGGAAGCCGATAAAGACCCTACAGGTGCCGATTCCTATAACACCAAACAATCGGGTAGCCCTTTGAATGCCTTTAAAGTGACTTTGAGCCAGGGGACTTATGCTGATGCCCCAGTAAGTTTTTACTTCAGGAATTCATATCTGGATATTCCGGTTACATCTGGTTTTGACCAGCTTTTGGATGCCGAAAAACTATTAACCAATGCTTATGGAAAAGAAAATCTTGCTGCCGTAGTGGATAGTAAAAATATTTCCTCAGGATTTTTCCCCGATTCAGTTTCCTCCCTTACCATTCCTATCAGGTTCTGGAAAAAAACTCCTTCAGGTTCAACCAAAACTTATACCCTTTCCTTTGAAAACGTTGCTTTATTGAAAAATGAAAACAAATGTTTCTCGTTCGAAGATACTTATGCAGGAGTTAGTTTTCCTCTTAATGCAGATACTACCTACTCCGTTACCATGAAGGATACCACTTATGTTCCCAGGTTTTTTCTTCACCTGAGTAGCCCAATCACTTCCTCAGTTGTGAATTCTTCCTGTAGTGGTGGAGGCCAGGCATTCATAGCAGCTACAGGTTCAGGGTCCGGGCCTTTTAACTATATCTGGAAAAATCAGGCAGGAGATACCCTCAGCAACGTTAGTTCTTCCGTTTCCGATACAATTAAAAATCTTTCTCCGGGCTATTATTACCTCCAGGTTTCAAACAATGGAACCTGCGGAACAGTAAGCACTGATTTTGAAATTACCGCACCCGTACAAATCACTTCATCCTTTACCAAATCCGATTTATCCTGCTTTGGGAATAGCACCGGTTCCGCTTCTGTAAATCCTTCCGGTGGTTCGTCCCCTTATTCATACCTCTGGAGTTCCGGTTCTTCATCACAAAATATTTCTTCTGTTCCGGCCGGAACCTATCTTGTAACAATTACAGATGCAGGAAGCTGTTCGAAAGTTGATTCGGTAACCATTTCCCAGCCCTCTGAAATTTCTGCAAACCTCACCTCTTTAAACCTGAATTGCTTTGCAGATTCCAATGGAACCGCAATGACATTTGCTTCGGGAGGAATTTCTCCTTACACCTATTTATGGTCTAACGGAGGAACCCAATCTCAAATTTTAAATCTTAAAGCTCAAACTTATATTGTTACAATAACTTATAATGCAA
>JAHEZO010000138.1 GCA_023250995.1 Flavobacteriales bacterium
AATCTCCTCATACGACAATTCATTGAAAAAGCGCAACTCAATTAATTTCCGATACCTGGGAGGTTTTACCCTTGCCACCAGCTTATGCATTATGGCATTCTTTTGTTCCCTGATAAATTCTTCTTCGGGGTCGGGCACAGAGGATTGAATATCAATCATAATTTGTTCTCCCTCTTCATTTACCATGGGCTCGTCAATGGAAAACAAATTCATTTTTTGCTTCCGGATGTAATCAATGCAATTGTTTGTTGCAATTTTAAACAACCAGGTGCTGAACGCAAATTCGGGGGTATATTGTTCAAGTCGCCTGAATGCTTTTCCAAAAGTTTCAATGGTAAGGTCTTCGGCATTATCCTTATTGTTAACCATTTTTAACAGAAGGTAAAAAACATTATCCCAGTAGCGGTCCATTAATTCCGCATAGGCTCTCTGGTCTTTTTTTTTCACGGCAAGAGTAACCAATTCAAAATCATGCCTGGCTTTTTCCGATAAATGCTGATTCACAATTAAATTACTCTTTTCCATTTTACCAGTATTTGGATTTCTTTTTGGCCGTAACCCCTGCAAACCAGATTGCGGGGTAAATAAACAATAAAATTATTTCAAGAAATGGGGCCAGAAATAACAAATCGCTTTCTCCCATTCTTTTCATTGATTGGTGAAAATTAATAAATTGCATTAACATGGAGGCAATAAAAACAACTGCAATTAGACCAAAATTATAATTTAAAATTATTAAAGCTACAAATGTTACGATGAAAAAAATCCGGGCAAGGGGCTGAATGCCGAGAAGGACCTGATGGAATAATTTATAATTGGGTGAGGTAGACAAATGTCTTTTCTTCTGTTTAACCCAATCTTTAAAGGTTTTTTCGGGTATTGAAATTGTTTTCCCTTTCAACGGGTCAAAAATGGCGGTGTTGTTTCCGTTGGCGGTTTCATTAACAAACAAATCATCGTCACCGTAAGGGATATGCTGGTGGGAGGCGAATCCTTTATTGCGGAAAAAAAATGATTTGCGGTAACAAAGGTTCCTTCCCACACCCATATAAGGCAAACCCGCAAGGGCAAAAGAAAAGGATCGCAATCCAATTGAAAAGGCATCAAACCTTATGAGGGCATTCAGAAGTGATTTTTCTTTTTTGTAAGCCCCGTAACCAATGGCCAATTCAATTTTTGAATCCGGATTTTTTCCCGCCTTAATTTCCATCTCTGTTGCTGCACTTTGCCTTTTAACCATTGACCTGGCTACCGATTCAATCCAATTTTCGGATGCGGGGACGCAATCGGCATCCGTAAAAAGAATGATATCGTTTTTTGCTGCTTTAATTCCCATTGTAAGGGCAAACTTTTTACCACCGATAAACAAATCATTTTCCTTAAGGAGCACAATTTTGCAGTTTTTGTGTTTGTTTTTAAATGCCCTCAGCACATCTTCGGTATCGTCAATAGAACAATCGTTTACAATGATAACTTCAAAATTTTTATATGCCTGGTCAAAAATTTTAGGTAGATGTTCCAATAAATTTTCGGCTTCGTTTCTTGCACAAATCACCACTGATACCCCTGGCCAATCCAAATGGTCATCCTTATTTTCTGCTGAAAAATTGTTCTTTTTTAAAAAGGCGAATCTTGAAAAAAAGAATACCTGATAAAACATTTCAATTGCAAAAAATGCTACAAAAAATGCAAAAAGGGAATCGGCTGAATTCATCAATGGCTTATTTTTAATTTCAGGCAAAAGTAAACTTAAGCAAAACTATCCCTGATCAAAAGTGAAAGTAGTTATTGAACAAAGGGTGTTAATTTCTTTTAAAATGAAAAAAGGATTAAAGCAAAAAACGGCTGATTCCTAAGGGATGGGGGCGCATAATTACGCTTAAAATTTTAGCAAAATCATTCTCATTGTTTACAAAATCTATGCGGCTTGTGTCAATAATAATTACCCTTAAGTCAGGTTTTTGGCGAAGAAATTCAATATATCCATCCTGAATATCCTGAAGGTACCTGGAAGAAATTGATTGCTCATAGGACCTTCCCCTTTTTGAGATATTTGAAAAAAGTTTATCAACCGGCAAATACAGGTAAACCAGCAAATCCGGTTTTGGAAGGGAAGGATAAATAATATTGAAAAGTTTGGTATATAAATTAAATTCATCGCTCTGGAGATTAATTTTTGCAAAAACCAGGCATTTTGAGATGGTATAATCCGAAACAATGAATGGATGAAACAGGGGAGGAGTGCTCAGCTCTTCTTTAACCTGATTGTATCGTTCAGCCAAAAAAGACATTTCCAGAGGGAAAGCGTATTTGTCCCGGTTTGAATAGAATTTGGGAAGAAAAGGGTTTTCTGCAAACTGTTCAGGCATTATTCTGGCATTATAAACAGAAGCAATTTTTTCGGATAGAGAAGTTTTTCCCGAACCAATGTTTCCTTCAACGGCAATAAAATTATAAATAGGTTTTTTTATCAATTAAATTTTTTTTCTAATACTGATTCAACTTTTAGATCATCTGTACAGGCCGCAAATAATTCAGAAACTGTTTTTTTTAGAACGGGATGGAAAACCCATGGGGCAATTTCATTTAAGGGGACAAGAGTAAAATTCCGCAAATGTATACGCGGATGCGGAATTTCAAGGTCATCCGTTTTTAAAATAATATTTTCACCTTTCAACAAAGCGTCCTTTACACCTTTTTGGTTTTTCAAATAAAACAGAATATCAATGTCAATTATCCTCTTGCTCCATTTTCTTTTGCCACGTACCCTTCCGAGCAATTTTTCAATTTTTAATATTTCATCCAGCAGTTTTTTGGGAGTATGCCAGGTTTGGGCAAAAATTACCTGATTTAAAAAATTGTCTTGATTTTCATTTCCCCAGGGTTGAGTTTCGTACAATTTTGACTTTTTCAATATTTTCCCTACAGATTTTTCAATTTCCTTAGCCGCAAGATGAAGGATTCTTTGACGGTTCCCAATGTTTCCTCCCAAAAGAAGATAAATTTCATTCATCACACAAAAATAACATTATGGTTAAATATTTTAATTTTGCCGCCTTTCTTTTATTTCTCCATTTAAACAAATAAAAATGAAACAATTTTTCAAAATCCTTTTCGCCACAATTCTGGGCATAATTTTATCCGTTTTCATCCTCATTATTATCATTATTTCATTTGCAGGCCTAACCGACAAACCCGTAAATGTTGAACCTAATACCATTCTTCATATTAAGCTGGATAAAAGAATTTTGGACCGGGCATCTGAAAATCCATTGGAGAATTTCGACAAACTTTCAGGGGGATTTGAAGAGCAGCTTGGCCTCAAAAAGGATATTCTTGATAATTTGAAAAATGCCAAAACGGATGATAACATTAAGGGAATTCTTCTCGAATTGGATGTAATTGATGCAGGCATTGCCACTGCAGATGAAATAAGAAATTCATTAATTGATTTTAAAACCTCCGGTAAATTCATTTATGCATACAGTGAATTTTATACTCAAAAAGCATATTATCTCGCTTCGGTGGCAGATTCTGTTTTTGTTTATCCCGAAGGAATTCTGGAGTTCAGAGGGCTTAGTACTCAAATCTCATTTCTGAAAGGCCTTTTCGAAAAGCTTGAAATTCAACCGCAGATTATCAGAGGAAAAAACAACAAATTCAAGAGTGCGGTAGAACCATTGTTCCTCGATAAAATGAGTGATGCAAACCGGGAGCAAACCACCCGCTATGTTGGAGCTATCTGGAATCATATTGTAAAAGGAATTTCAGAAAGCAGGCATATTCCTCTCGAAGAATTAAAGGAAATTGCAGACAGCCTCCGTGTAAGGAAAGCAGGAGATGCGGTTAAATATAAACTTGCCGATGCTGCTATTTACAGAGATGAATTGACAGAAATTCTCCGGCACAAAACCGGGGCGGAGGAGGAGAAAAAAATAAATTATATAGGCCTTAAAAAATATTCCAGGGTTGGAAAAGACGATAAAGATGAGGAGGAGGAGGGGAAAGGAAAATTCAAGAAAGAAAAAATTGCAGTGATTTACGCACAGGGTGGCATTGAAAGCGGAAAAGGAGATAATGAAAACATTGGCTCGGAGCGAATTTCGGAAGCAATAAGGAAAGCGAGAAAGGACGAGAAGGTGAAAGCAATTGTGCTAAGGGTTAATTCTCCGGGAGGAAGTGCCCTTGCCTCTGATGTAATATGGCGCGAAGCATCGCTGGCAAAAAAAGTAAAACCAGTAATTGTTTCGATGGGCGATGTGGCGGCATCCGGGGGTTATTATATTTCATGCAATGCAGATACGATTGTGGCAAGTGAGGTAACAATAACCGGATCTATCGGGGTTTTTGGGGTTTTGCCCAATACTCAGAAATTTTTTAATAATAAACTTGGGATAACCTTCGATGGGGTGAAAACAAATAAATATGCCGATCTTGGAAATTTAACAAGGCCACTTTCGGGAGAAGAGTTTGGAATAATTCAGGAAGAGGTAGATAATATTTATGATGATTTTACCGGCAAAGTTGCAGAAGGAAGGGGGATGGAAAAACAGAATGTGGACAGCATAGGTCAGGGAAGGGTTTGGAGCGGAGCCGATGCTAAAACCATTGGCCTTGTGGATGAATTCGGAGGAATTAACCGGGCCATTGACATTGCCGCTGAAAAAGCCGGTTTAAAAGATTACAGGTTAAGTTATCTGCCTGCAAAAGAAGACCCCATTGAACAAATTTTAAAAGAAATTCTGGGAGGAGAAGATGAGGAAACCCGAATTATGGCCACAGCCTTGGGCAGCAATTATAAATATTACCAGCAATTAAAATCTGTTTTGAAAATGGCCGGCATTCAGGCCCGGCTACCTTACCTGATTGAAATTTATTGATTTTTTTTCTACTTTTGGGTAATGAATAAATTTTATGGATACCATTATTTTTTTTATTGCTGTTGGAATTGCCGGAACTCTGGTTACCTTGTGGGTTTTGAGTTGGGATAAGAAAAAACAACACGAATCCTGATTTCCGCCTTTTAAATCCATTTTTCAATCTTTAAGGTTCCAACCTGTTTTTAAGTTTGCAAAATAAGTTCCGGGTTTCCCATTTCATCTGTAGTTTTATTGAAAAACGATGAGAATATTTTTCTTTCAATGTACTTTAATCATACTGTTTTCTTCGAACAATTTTTTTTTGAATCCTGATTCGAATTGTTTTTCCCAAAATAACGCGGGCGACAGCACATTTTTCTCTTCCCAAATTCATGAAATTCAAATAAATTTTTCTCAACCAAATTACTGGGATTCACTGGTGGCAAATAAACTACTGGATTTAATGATGGCAGCCACGGTTACCATCAATGGAGTTGTTTTCGATTCCTGCGGAGTTCAGTTTAAGGGAAATTCCTCCTATAACGCCCCCGGAAACAAAAAACCTTTTAAAATTAATTTCAACGAATACAAATCGGGACAAAAATTTGACGGACTTAAAACCATTAACCTCAATAACTCGATGAAGGACCCCACGTTGATGCGGGAAAAAATATTTTATGATTTTATGCACAGAAACGGTTTTACTTCGCCCCGGGCTACCTACGCCAAACTTTATTTAAACGGGCAGTACTGGGGACTTTACACTTTGGTGGAACAAGTGAGCAAAACATTTCTTGAAAACCGTTTTTTTAACGATGCCGGCAATTTATTTAAAGGAGACCCTCAGGGAACCTTGCAATGGCTAGGGCAGGCCGATTCAAGTTACTACAAAAAATATGAATTAAAAACCAACGAGGATTCGAATTATTGGGGAGATTTAAAAAATTTAATTGACAAGATTAACAATACCCTCTCCGCTCAATTTTATGATTCCCTCGAAAAAGTTATTAATACCACCTCTGTAATAAACGGGTGGGCTGCCAACATTGTTTTTTCCAACCTTGATTCATATCAGGGCTCAGGCCACAATTATTACTTGTACCATAATACCGCAACCGGAAAATTTGAATGGATTGTTTGGGATTGCAATGAAACGTTTGGCAATTTTACTCTTGGCATGACCCTTACACAAATGGAGAATCTGAGTATTTTCTATGTGCCCAGCCCTGCAAACATTCGGCCGCTGACCATTAAAATGAACCAGAATTCAAACTATAAAAATATGTATGTAAGTACCCTTTGCCAAATAATAGAAAATGAATTTACCGGCTCCAAGCTTTTCCCATATATTGATAGCCTATATACCCGGATAAAACCGGATGTTTATGCCGATACAAAAAAGCCCTACTCAAATCAGGATTTTGAAAACAACATCAACTCAGCTGTTTTGAATAATATCCCGGGACTTAAATCTTTTATTAATAACCGCAGATCGAGTATTGTAAATCAGCTTGCCGCCAATGGTTGCTTTGTAGGTGAAAAAGAATTTGAAGAGGTGGATAATAAAATTATGGTATATCCGAATCCGTTTAAAACTTCCACTTCTATTAGTTTTCCTGAAACTTTTATTAAGGATGAAAAAATCATAAAGGTTTCCATTTACAATTTAATGGGACAAGAAATTTACCGGCAATTTTGTAAGGAAAATAAATTAAGAGTGTCTGTGAAGGATATTCCTTCGGGAATTTACCTCCTTAAAGCAGGTGGCCAGACAGCCAGAATAAGCATTGTAGATTAATTTTTTAACCAAAGCTGCGAAATTAAATTTTGAACTGCATGAGTAACACAGAATACATAGAAATTCACTTTAGGAGTTTTTCAAGGTTTTTTTTTCTTACAGAGTACTACGGAGTTCAAGCGACATTTTTTCATTGGAGAATCATGTCGCCTATGAAATGAAAGAATTACTATGTGGGCTCTGTATCTATTGTGGTTCAATTTTTTTTTTTGCCTAAATTCAGTTAAATATAAATCATTTTACCATGGATTTATTTAAAAAATGTATTGCAGTTTTATTTATTGCAAATTGCTTTTTACCCCCGGCCAATTCCCAATCAATACTCCGGGGGCCTTACCTTCAAAACCCTACCTCATCAGGCATCATATTAAGGTGGCGTACCGATTCCTCAACAAACAGCAGGGTTTATTATGGAACAAATTTTTCCTCTTTAACCAATTTTGCAGATAATTCGCAAATAACAACTGAACATTCTGTAAAAATTTCAGGCCTTACTGCTTTCACAAAGTATTTTTATTCTGTTGGAAGCTCAACCCAGGTTTCGGAAGGGGGTGATTCCATGCACTATTTTATAACTTCCCCGGTAATTGGAGCAGAACAACCTATACGGATTTGGGCCATTGGCGATTTCGGAAAAGGAAATGAAGGGCAAAAAAAAGTGAGGGATTCCTATACCGCCTTCGCAGGAAACATCCATACAGATGTTTGGCTTTGGCTGGGCGATAATGCTTATGATGACGGAAGCGATTCGGTGTATCAAACCAATGTTTTTGACAGTGCATATTCTTATAAAAATATTATGAGGACTCTTCCATTTATGCCCTGCCCGGGAAATCATGATTACAAAAGTGTTTGCGAACCTTATTGCACCACAGCCCCACAAAACCATTCCGGGCCCTATTATGATATTATTGATGTTCCCAAAAATGGAGAAGCGGGTGGTGTTGCCTCGGGCTATGAATTATTTTATTCTTTTGATTACGGGAACATCCATTTTATTTCGCTTAACTCAGAATTGAGCAACTTACTTCCCCAACTTGCAGGCGGGTATAACTGGACCGGAGCCAATCCCTCCATGTCCTTTAACTGTTCATCTTCACCTATGTGCCAGTGGCTTCAAAACGATTTGCAGGCCAACAGCCAGCCCTGGACCATCGTTTATTTTCACCAGCCCCCCTATACTGACGGATCGCACGATGCAACATCTTTTTGGGAAGTTTACATGAAAGCCATGCGCGAAAATTTTGTGCCCATTCTTGAACAATACGGAGTAGATCTTGTGGTGAACGGGCATAGCCATGTATACGAGCGTACCTTTATGCTAAAGGGGCATTATGGAGATAAAAGTTCTTTCAACCCTGCCACTATGATTGTTGATAGCAGCAGCGGAAAATTTTCTCTCGGAGAACCCTACATTAAAGATCCCTCCGGGCCTGTTTTTCAGAACGGAACCGTGTACGTGGTGGCCGGAAACTCAGGCAGCAAAGACGATTCAGCCCCTCTCCAGTATCCCGCCATGTATTTTGATGAAGCCTGCGATACCTGCCTGGGGTCGCTGGTAATTGATGTGAATGGAAACCGGTTGGACGCAAAATACCTGAGGGCCGGAGGAAGCATTGGAGATGAATTCACCATTATTAAATCAACACAACTTTCTCTGGACGAAAAAAATGTTCTCTTCTCCATGGTAAAAATTTTTCCAAACCCATTCAGGAATCAAACTAACATTGAGTTTTTTTTAAGGGAAAAATCAAGAGTGGTAGTTGAATTGTTTGATATTAATGGAAAAAAAATTATGCAGCTTATGGATGAGACGAAGGAAAAAGGAAATCAAAAATTTACATTAGATGCTTCCAAAAACGGGTTAGGCAAAGGAATTTATACTCTGAAAATAAGAGGAGGGGATAATTCTGCTTGCGAAAGGGTAATTAAAGTTGAGTAAAGGATCTATGACAAATTCTATGGTTATCACCATTTTTTTTAACCACATAGGAACATAGCTTTAAAAAAATGAAACTCCTCAAATTTTTAGAGGAAATAAAGAGGAATTATTACATAGAAAAATAAATGTAAACGAATATTTTATTGTCGAAAGATTTAAATCTATGTTTCTATGTGGTTATTAATTTAAACACCCTCTAAATCCGAAAGGTTTATTTTTAAGTTTATTTTTGCTTTAAATTAATTTTTTAAATGAAGAAAACAGCACTGATTACGGGCATTACAGGTCAGGATGGGGCATACCTTGCTGACCTGTTGTTAAAAAAAGATTACATAGTTCACGGAATAAAACGGAGGAGTTCTCTTTTTAATACCGAAAGGATTGACCATCTTTATCAGGACCCGCATGAAAAAAAAGTGAATCTTTTTCTGCATTATGGCGATATGACCGATGCCACAAATATTCTAAAGATAATACAGGATACACAGCCGGATGAAATTTACAATCTGGCCGCACAATCGCATGTAAAGGTTTCATTTGAAACACCCGAATATACAGCCAATTCCGATGCATTAGGGGTTCTCAGAATGCTGGAGGCCATCCGGATACTTAAACTTGAGAAGAAAACAAAATTTTACCAGGCCTCCACTTCAGAACTGTATGGTAAAGTGCAGGCCATACCTCAAAATGAAGAAACTCCGTTTTATCCGCGTTCTCCTTATGCAGTGGCCAAATTGTATGCTTACTGGATTATAAAAAATTACAGAGAAGCCTATGATCTTTTTGCCTGCAATGGAATTTTATTTAACCACGAAAGTCCTGTGCGTGGTGAAACTTTTGTTACCCGGAAAATTACGCGTGCCGCAGCGAAAATAAAACTGGGCATGCAAAAAAAATTGTTTGTGGGGAATTTGGATGCCAAGCGCGACTGGGGTCATGCAAAAGATTATGTGGAGGGAATGTGGCTTATGTTACAACAAAAAAAAGCTGATGATTTTGTTCTTGCCACAGGGAAAACCACTTCGGTGCGTGATTTTATTTCCATGGCCTTTGACGAAGCCGGAATAAAAATTGCATGGAAAGGAACCGGTGTAAAAGAAAAAGGAATAAATTCAAAAACAGGAGAAACTCTGGTGGAAATTGATCCTAAATATTTTCGTCCTACAGAAGTTGATTTGCTCCTTGGCGATCCCACCAAAGCAAAAATAATACTTGGATGGAAACCAAAATACACACTCAAAAACCTGGTAAAGGAAATGGTTGCATCCGATTTAAAATTATTCCTGCGTGATCAATATTTGCTAAAAGGAGGCCATAAAATTCTGAATCAGCATGAATAAAGATTCAAAAATTTACATTGCCGGCCACACCGGGATGGTGGGCTCCGCCATTCACCGGAAACTAAAAGAGGATGGATTTCATAATATATTAACCCTTGGCTCCGGCAAGCTTGATTTGAGAGACCAGAATCAGGTGAAAAGTTTTTTTCAAACAGAAAAGCCGGAGTTTGTTTTTCTTGCAGCGGCAAGGGTGGGCGGAATTGTTGCGAACAATACTTTCAGAGCAGAATTC
>JAHEZO010000139.1 GCA_023250995.1 Flavobacteriales bacterium
GCCTGGCTCGGAAACAGAGGTCAATCAAATTACTCTTCATCAAAGGCAGGAGTGATTGGCCTAACCCGCGTTTTAGCATTGGAACTGGGAAAATTTAATGTGAGTGTAAACGCAGTGGCGCCAGGTTTAATAGATACTCCATTAACTCAGAAACTCAGTTCTGAGGTTATAAAAAAACTCATAGATGCCCAACCGACCAAAGCTATGGGGAAACCCGAGGATGTGGCCCATGCAGTATCTTTCCTTTTATCCCCTAAAACAAACTTCATTACCGGTCAAACCCTTTATGTGGATGGAGGGAAGCACATAGGAGCCGGAATTTGATTTCTTTTACCGGAAATTTCTAAAACTGAAAATCCATTATATTTGCCGCTTTTAAAATCAGTGGTTGATTTAAGGGAAAGTTTTTGGCGAGGTATCCGCCTTGGGCGGAGCAGGATTCATATCCACCTAAGGCAGAGGAGGGTTCTTTTCCATTATAATATTTTTGAAAAACATCAATGGAAAAATTTAAATTTTCGGATCGTATTTTTTATTATTTAAATATAAAGGTTTTTGGCGAGGTAGCTCAGATGGTTAGAGCGCAGGATTCATAACCCTGAGGTGGAGGGTTCAACTCCCTCCCTCGCTACATTATAAAAAATTATTTTTTTATTTAGGAGGCAGGATTCATATCCGCTTAGGGTGGGTTCAACTCCCTCCCTCGCTACATTATAAAAAAATATTTTTTTATTTAGGAGGCAGGATTCATATCCGCCTAGGGCGGATGAGGGTTCAACTCCCTCCCTCGCTACAATTTTAAGTAATCTTCTTATTTCTACACGAAATTTTGGAGGAGGGGCTAAACCTCTTCAAATCACTTTGCAATTTTTCTATTCTTCCCGAGTTTACCTTAACTAATTATATTTGCCTCTCATTTTAATAACCGGTGAAAAAACTCCACAAACTAATTCTCCTAACCTATATCGGGCCCTTTGTTTTAACATTTTTTATCACACTTTTCATACTGGTGATGCAATTTCTCTGGAAATACATTGATGATATGGTGGGAAAGGGAATTGAATGGTATGTAATTGCCGAACTTCTGTTTTACGCTACAGCAAACCTTGTTCCCCTTGCCCTTCCGCTGGCTATACTTCTATCATCAATCATGACTTTTGGTAACCTTGGAGAACACTATGAGCTTGTGGCACTTAAATCGGCAGGGCTTTCACTTCAACGCATCATGTTTCCTTTAATAATTCTTATCATTTTTATCAGCGGTTCCGCCTTTTATTTTTCAAATAATATCTGGCCGGTAGCAAATCTTAAAATGGCCACTTTACTTTATGACGTAAGGCAAAAAAAACCTTCGCTGGATATTAAAGAAAAAGTTTATTACAAAGGAATTGAGGGTTACGTTATAAGGATTGGAAAAAAAGAAAAAGATGGCGAAAACCTTGAAGACATTACCATTTATGATCATACCGCCAACCGGGGAAATGTTAAGGTGGTAAAAGCTGAAAAAGGAAAAATGCAAATGAGCTCCGACAAAAGGTTTTTGATACTTTCTCTTTTCAACGGACGCAATTATGAGGAAGTGAAACCCTCACAGGGAAAAGGAGCAAGCCATCCTTTTTTCAGATCAAAATTCAAGGAAGAGAAAATAAGGTTTGATTTGTCGGATTTTGCCATGAACCATACCGATGAAGAACTGTTTAAGGATAACTACCAGATGCTTAACCTTAGCCAGCTTGAAGATGCCGTTGATACCCTGCAGGCCAAATTCACCGAGAGAAAAGTAGAATTTTCAAAAAACATTAATGATAAATTTTATTTTTTAAATGATTCCGTTATTCCGGCTCATGCAATTCTTGCCGACAATCAAAAAGGAATTTTTTTTGAAGGAAAAAATCCGGCTGAAAAATTTTCGAATCTTGAAACAGCATTAAATTTAACCCGCAATACCAAGGTATATGTTTCTGCTCTGGCAAATGACTTTAAATCCAAACAGCAGAGCATAACAAGGCATAAAATTGAATGGCACCGCAAGTTCACGCTTTCAATTGCCTGCATTGTTTTGTTTTTCATTGGGGCTCCGTTGGGAGCAATTATTCGCAAGGGCGGGCTTGGGACACCGGTGGTTATTTCGGTTCTTTTCTTTATGATTTTTCATGTTCTTTCAATTACAGGTGAAAAACTGGTAAAAGAAGAATCTCTGAGCGTAAGTTCGGGAATGTGGCTGGCAACCATTTGCCTGCTTCCCATTGGTATTTTTTTAACCTATAAAGCCACATCCGATTCTCCCATCATGGAAATGGATACCTACAAAAAGATTTTCGATTTGATTGGCAATAAACTTTTTCCCGCTAAAGCGGAATAAATTTTATTTAATTTAAAGTGGGAAAACGAATTTTATTTACTGTGACAAATGACCTTTCGCAGGACCAGCGGATGAAAAGAATCTGCAACACTTTATCAAAAGCAGGATATGATGTATGCCTTGTAGGAAGAAAGTTAAGAAATTCAAAAAAACTTTCTCACAATTCATTTTCGCAAAAAAGAATTTTTTGTTTTTTTTCGAGAGGAAAATTTTTTTATTTTGAATATAATTTAAGGCTTTTCTTTTATCTTCTTTTTTCAAAATTTGACACCCTTTGTGCCATTGACCTTGATACCATCCTCCCCGGATTTCTGATAACAAAAATTAAAAGCAAACCTTTTGTTTATGATGCCCATGAATATTTCACCCAAATGGAAGAAGTGGTAAGCAGGCCAATGATAAAAAAAGCCTGGGAAAATCTTGAAAAATTTATTTTGCCTAAAATTAAATATGCCTACACCATTTCAGAGGGGTACGCTGAGTTATTTGAAAAAAAATACCAGGTGAAATTTGAGACAATAAGAAATGTTACGGTTTTGGATGATTCTACTAATAAAACGGATGGGATTATTGAGCAGGATTTCGCTGAGAAATTTAAAATTCCCCTTCAAAAAAATGAAGAAAATTATATTTTGTACCAGGGCTCAGTGAACGTTGGCCGTGGCCTTGAAAACCTGGTTGAAGCCATGCAAAATATTCCATGCAGGCTTTTCATTTGCGGAAAAGGGGATATTCTTGAAAATTTAAAAATTCTTTCAAAAAAATTAGACCTCCAAAACAAAATTACATTTTTTGGTTTTGTTGAACCGGAGAAACTTAAAGAATATACATCCGGGGCAAAAGTTGGTATTACCCTTTTTTCAAACCTGGGGTTAAGCAATCATTACTCTCTGGCAAATCGTTTTTTCGATTACCTTCATTCCGGAGTGCCTCAGGTTGCAATGGATTATCCCGAATACAAAAACTTTAATAGTAAACATGAAGTTGCCTTGCTTGTTAATGATTTAAAAACCCAAACCATCGTTTCTTCAGTAAACCGACTTCTAAACGACCCGAATTATTATAATAAACTAAAGGAAAACTGCTTGTTGGCCCGGAAAGAATTTAACTGGCAGAGAGAAGAAAAAAAGCTTCTGGAGTTTTATGAAAAGGTAATTTAAAAAATAATTATTTTCCGATACAAAACCTGCTGAAAATTGCTCCCAGGATTTCATCACTGGTAACTTCTCCTGTAATGCTGCCGAGGTGATCAAGAGCCCTCCGGATATCAGTCGCAAGCAAATCCCCCTGTAGGTTTGATATCAATCCTTCCGAAATTTTATCGAGAGAGTGGGCCGCATTGTTAAGTGCTTCAAAGTGCCTGCTGTTTGTAATTAATGTTTCATCAGGATGCACGGATTCGGTATTAACCAAGGTAAGCAATTTAAGGGTAAGCTGCTCGAGGTTGGTTTTTTCTTTGGCTGAAATGTAGATGATATTGTCAAATCCTGAAAATTCGTTTTTTATATAACTTAAATCTTCCTTGTCAATTTTATTTCCTACCAAAATGAGCCTTGCCTCGGTTCCTTCCATTTCATCCTCCAGCGAAATTTCAATAGAATTCAATTCACGGCTGGTTATTTCATGAACATCAAAAAGGTAAATGATTATGGATGAAGATTTAATTTTTTCAATGGTTCTTTTCACACCCATGGTTTCAATCTCCTCGGTAGTTTCCCTTATTCCTGCAGTATCAATAAAACGGAAAGAAATTCCCCCGAGGTTAATTTCATCCTCAATGGTATCTCTTGTGGTACCCGGAATATCAGACACAATAGCTCTTTCTTCATTAAGCAATGCATTGAGCAAGGTTGATTTTCCGGCATTCGGCTTTCCGGCTATTACAACCGGAATTCCGTTTTTAAGAACATTTCCCATTTTAAAGGAATTTACCAAACGTCCGATTAAATGACTTATTTTTTTTACGAGATTTTTTAAATCCTCCCTTTTGGCAAATTCAACATCTTCTTCGCTGAAATCGAGCTCAAGTTCAATGAGCGAAGCAAATTTTAATAATTCATCACGGAGTTTTTTTATTTCCTCAGAAAACCCTCCCCTCATCTGATTAATAGCCACTTTGTGAGTTGCCTCGGAACCGGAAGCAATAAGATCCGCCACTGCTTCGGCCTGCGATAAATCCATTTTTCCGTTTAAAAATGCCCTTAACGTAAATTCACCTGGTTTTGCAATTCGTGCCCCGAATTTTACAAGAAGATTTAAAATTTCCTGTTGAACATAAACTGAACCATGGCAGGAAATTTCAATGGAATCTTCTCCTGTATAAGATTGCGGACTTTTAAAAATACTTACCAGGACTTCGTCAATTAATCTGTTTTCGGAAGGGTGATTTTTAATGTTTTTGGAATCTTCACCGGGATCAACGATGTGCCCGTAGTGAATAGTATGGGTTTTTTGGCTTTTAAGATTTTTGCCGGTGAAAATTTGGTTGCAGATGGAAAAGGCTTTTTTCCCAGAAATCCTTACAACCGAAATTGCACCCTTGCCGGCAGGTGTTGCAATGGCACAAATGGTATCTTCAGAAATTTTTCTCTTTTTCTTGGTAATAGCCATCTTTAAAAATTTACACAAATATAAAAATATCAAATTAACCTTATAGATTTGATGAGGTGTTTCGGGGGAATAATTATCTTCGTTCCTTAATTTATTAAAAGGATATCAATAATTTATCAATTCTTAGGGTTTTAGGTATGGGTTGAAGAGTTGAAAAGTTTAAGAGTTGAAGAGTTGAAAAGTTGAAAAGTTTAAGAGTTGAAGAGTTGAAAAGTTAAAAAGGTTAAAAGGTTAGAAGGTTAAAAGCTTAAGTTAATTAGTTTAATATTTTAAAAAAAATTCAATGAGTGTATTGGTAAACAAAAACTCCCGTGTAATTGTACAGGGATTCACGGGTACGGAAGGAACTTTTCATGCCACCCAAATGATTGAATACGGAACCAATGTTGTTGGCGGAATTACTCCAGGAAAAGGAGGGCAAAAACATTTGGACAGGCCGGTATTTGATACAGTGGAGCAAGCTGTAAATTCAACAGGTGCTGATGTTTCAATAATTTTTGTTCCCCCTGCTTTTGCAGCCGATGCAATAATGGAAGCCGCTGACGCAGGAATTAAAGTTATTATTTGCATTACGGAGGGGATTCCTGTTAGGGATATGATTGGGGTAAAAGAATTTTTGAGAGGAAAACCCTGCCGTTTGATTGGTCCCAACTGTCCGGGAGTGATTACTCCTGATGAGGCCAAAGTTGGAATTATGCCAGGTTTTATTCATAAAAAAGGTCATATCGGAATAGTTTCCCGCTCAGGAACCTTAACCTACGAAGCCGTTGACCAGGTTACCAAAGCCGGACTCGGACAATCCACAGCAATTGGAATTGGCGGAGATCCCATCCCGGGCACAAGTACACTTGATGCAATAAAACTATTAATGGAAGACAAAGAAACCGAAGGGATTATTATGATTGGAGAAATTGGTGGAACCATGGAAACGGAGGCCGCAAGGTGGATTAAAGCAAACGGAACAAAACCCGTGGTTGGGTTTATTGCCGGTAAAACTGCACCTAAGGGAAGAAAAATGGGACATGCCGGAGCCATCATAGGGGGAAAAGAAGACACTGCGGAAGCTAAAATGAAAATTATGAAAGAATGTGGAATTCATGTGGCCGAATCCCCTGCTGAAATTGGCAAAATGATGAAAGAAGCAATGGATAAGGTAGTTGGGTAAATACCCCATCGCCCATAAATTTCATTAAAACTTGAGATGTTATTTTAACCTTTTACCTTTTACTCCCCTCCCCGCTTTCCAAATTTTAATCACCGTATTCCAATTCCGGGTTGTAATGTTTTTCCCGTATTCTTTTTCGAGAATGCTCATTGCTGTGGGAGTTTTGTTTTTGGATACATCCAAAACACTGAATATCGAATCTCCCAAAATTCTAATAAGTCTGAAAGATTCATCCGAAGATTTATAAGGGATGGAAAGGGTGGACATTGAACTGCCATTTGTGAAAGTTACATAAAGCCTTAAATCTGGGGTAATAAGTATTTTTTTAAACGGATTCTCTTCCACTATTTTTTCAATCCCACTAAAAGAAATTAATATGGCGGGAACTAAGAAAATAAAATTTTTCTTAAGGATAGAATTTATTTCTGCTAAAATTTCATCCTCCTTTTGGGATGAAGTTTCAAAAATTACATTTCCGGAATTTAGAATTGTGTGCACATTCCGAAATCCGTGTTTTTCAAATTCTTTTTTCAGGAAGGCCATAGGAACAATATTATTTCCCCCAACATTTATACCCCTGAATAAAACAACAAATTTTTTTTGAATCGGAACTGGCTTTTTCATTGGGAAATTTTAAGATGATTTTTTTTCTTCATTGTTTCTATATTCGCAGCAAAAATAATTTTAAAATGAAACCTGCAATTAATGTCAATCATTACCCCATATAAAAATTCAAATCAAAGTAAAAAAAAGCAGGTGGCCGAAATGTTTAACACCATTGCACAGGGTTACGATTTTATGAATCATTTTTTATCCCTTGGAGTTGACATTTTATGGCGAAAAAAAGCAATCCGGGTGCTTAAGGAAAAAATTTCAGGGATTACAAATTTTTCACATCTTCAAATTTTGGACCTCGCCACCGGAACGGCAGATTTTGCTTTAGAAGCAATAAAAATGAATCCAGAAAAAATTACGGGAATTGATATTTCAGAAAATATGATCCGGGTTGGCCGTGAAAAAATTAAAAAAAGAACCCTTGAAAATAAAATTGAACTGATGCTGGCCGATTCGGAAAACCTTCCTTTTGAGAACAATTTTTTTCACGCCATTACCATCGGTTTCGGAATAAGAAATTTCGAAAATCCGGAAAAAGGATTGCTTGAAATGTTTAGGGTTCTGAAAGAAAATGGGACGGTGGTTATTCTTGAATTCTCTAAACCGTTGGATTTTCCTGTAAAACAGATTTATAATATATATTTTAAAAACTTTCTGCCTCTGGCCGGAAAAATGTTTTCGGGTAACAAAAGGGCCTATTCATACCTGCCTGAATCGGTAACCGCTTTTCCGCATGGTGAAGAATTTTTAAAAATGATGCGCAGGAGCGGATTTAAGAATTTAAAACAAATTTCTCTTTCATTTGGGATTGCTTCACTATATATTGGCGAAAAAATTTTGGATAGTAATCTGAAAGGATTATGCACAAAAAATTGCACTGAGGATCAAAAAAAATAGGATCAAATTCGGTTCTGGAAAAAATTTATTGAGTTCCTGAATCTTTATAATAACCTTTGTGAAACATTGATTCATTGTGGTAAAAAAAACTAAACTTTAATTTGACCGCCAAAATTGAAATATACCCAAATAAATTCAATTTATCTTCGTTTCCAAAATTATCATTCACTCTTTATGAGAGTGTTTAAATTTATTTTATTTCCCACCCGGAAAACCTCCATGGACAAAAATGTAAAATCAGTACTATTTTATTCAATTTCCATTTTAGTTTCTCTTTTAGTTGGCGTATTTAATGTTTATTCACAGAAAAAGAAAGTAGAAAATTTACCTGGTTTTGATCATAAAATTATTCATTTCGGTTTTACTTTAGGAGTAAATTCTACAGATTTCATTTTAAAACACGACCTTACTCAAGTAGATTCATTGCTTTCGCTGGAGGCACAAAAACAAAGCGGCTTCAACCTCGGTATTGTTTCCGATTTGCACATGACACCTTTCTTAAATTTGCGTTTTATCCCGGCTCTTTCTTTTGCCCAGCGGAACCTTGAATATGTTTTTTTAAACAGGAAAGGGGAAAGAGAATTTATTATGAAACCCGTTGAATCCACTTTTATCGAATTTCCATTAGATTTTAAATTCCGCTCCGAAAGGTTAAATAATATTGCGGCTTATATGCTTGGCGGGTTTAAATATTCCATCGACCTTGCTTCACAATCACATGTAGATAATTCTTCTAATCCCCCGCAGGATATTGTTATCAAATTAAAAAAAAACAGTTATGCTTATGAGTTAGGTGCCGGAATGGATTTTTTCTTGCATTACTTCAAATTTGCTACCGAGTTAAAACTTTCAATGGGATTGAATAACGTATTTATTAATGATAAAACAATTTTTGCCAGACCCATTGAATCGTTAAAATCTAAAATTCTTCTTATTTCCTTTACTTTTGAGGGGTAATGGGAGCAACCAGCCTTAAATTTAACGCCAAAAGATTAATGGAGCATTTGGGGGAATCGGAAATTAGCAATTGGCAATTTACAATTGGCAATTTGCAATTGGCAATAGGCAATAAGCAAAAAAATAAAAAGCAATTTGCAATTGGCAAAAAGCAAAAGGCAATTAGCAAAAGGCAATAGGCAATTTTCAAAAGGCAAAATGGAATTAATTTGTTGATGTTGTTTCTCAAATTTTTTAATTATGCAAGTTGAAAGTGGTAAGGCGGAGGATAAATATAAAGCTATGTGGTTTTATGAATTTTCATGGATTATTAAAATCTATTAAGTCCGGCAAAGGTCAAACTAATTTTAACTTAATTTAATCTTTTTTTAACATGAAGTAATTATGTTCAACAAAGAACAAATTTTTTTTACGCAATGAAAAACTTTTTAATTTGTTTTCTCACCTTTTCTTTCCCGGTTTTAAGTCCTGCACAAAATGACATTTTATCAGAAAGCGAAAAAAAAATTACTGTAAGCGGATTTTCGGAAATATATTATGTATATGATTTTAGCGAACCCGCTGACCATCTCAGGCCCTCTTTTATATATTCGCACAACCGCCACAATGAAATTAACTTAAACCTTGCTTTTGCAAAACTCTCTTTTGAAACCAGTAATGAAAGAGCAAATTTTTCACTTATGACCGGAACCTATGCCAATGCGAATTTGGCAGCAGAGCCTGGAGTTTTAAAAAATATTTACGAGGCAAATGCCGGAATTAAAATTTCAAAAAACAAAAACCTCTGGCTTGATGCCGGAATTTTCCCCTCTCATATTGGTTTTGAAAGTGCCCATTCGCCCAGTTGTTTTTCCCTAACCCGGAGCCTCATGGCCGAAAATTCCCCTTATTATGAGAGCGGGGCAAAAATCACTTTTACTTCCGCCAATAATAAATGGCTTTTGTGTGGATTGTTGCTCAACGGCTGGCAGCACATTCAGAGGGTAAAAGGAAATCAGGCACCTTCATTTGGCACTCAGATTTCATTTTTACCCAATAAAAAAATTACGCTTAACAGCAGCAGTTTTATAGGAAATGATAAGCCCGACTCCCGAAGGCAGATGCGTTATTTCCACAATTTTTACGGAATTTTTCAGTTGTTGCCCCGCCTTAAAGCCATTGCAGGTTTTGATGTTGGAATGGAGCAGAAATTTTTTGAAAGCAAATCCTATAATTGGTGGAACAGCCCGATTTTAATTCTCAGATTTATTGCCAACGAAAAAATTTCCTTCGCCCTGCGCAGCGAATTTTATTCAGATAAACATGGCGTAATAATTTCAACCGGAACTTCGAATGGTTTTCAAACCACGGGTTATTCACTAAACCTGGATTATTTCATGCGAAAAAATGTATTGTGGCGTATTGAAACAAGGGCTTTTAACAGCATCGATAAAATTTTTTCAGAGGGAGGATGGCTCACCAACAAAAATTATTTTGCCACAACTTCAATGGCTGTAACTTTTTAGCAACGGATGTTCCCTTAACTAAAATT
>JAHEZO010000140.1 GCA_023250995.1 Flavobacteriales bacterium
ATAAGTTTTATTTATTCTGTTAATGGTCCCAATTTTATTTAAAGGAAGGCGAACAATGCGGGATTGTTCTGCAATGGCCTGCAAAATACTTTGGCGGATCCACCAAACTGCATAGGAAATAAATTTAAATCCTCTGGTTTCATCAAACCGTTCTGCGGCCTTCATCAAACCAAGGTTTCCTTCGTTAATCAAATCCTGGAGGCTTAATCCTTTGTTCTGGTATTGTTTCGAAACTGAAATTACAAACCGGAGATTTGCCCGGGTTAATTTTTCAAGGGCTTTTTTGTCCCCTTGTTTAATTTTTTTTGCAAGTGCTACTTCTTCTTCTGCAGTAACCATTTCTTCTCTACCAATTTCCTGCAGGTATTTTTCGAGGGAGGCGGTATCCCGGTTTGTGATCTGCTTGACAATTTTTAACTGGCGCATTTTTGTTGAAATTTTTTAAGGGAGGATAATTTGACCGATAATTCCTGTTTTATTAATAATAGTTTAATTACGATGGTTTTACGAAGGGGTTCGAAAAATGGTTGCAAAAAGTTATAAACAAATAGTATTAATGGGCATTTGGCGACAAATCAATGAAAAAAAATTAAGATTTTTTCCATCTCCGGTCTCACATTCTAAGCCCTATGATACAAATGTCATCCACCTGTTCAAGGCTGCCTCTCCAATTATTAATTGTTTTGTTTAAAATTTCTTTTTGTTCTTCCATCGATTTTTCCTGAATGGTAAGCAATAATTTTTCCAATTGGGCATATTTGAATTTTTTTCCTTTTGGCCCGCCAAACTGATCGGGGTAGCCATCCGAGAAAATATATATGGAATCGCCTTTTTGAAGGTTGTATTTATGGAGGGTAAAGGAATTTTTATCGTTCACATGTTTTCCAACCGGCATTTTATCCGGCTTTATTTCGTAAAATGAAATAGACATTCCACTCTCATCCTTTCCATTTGCACTTCTGACTATCCACAATGGATTATTGGCACAGGCAGCTTCAAGGGTTAAATTATTAAAATCAAAACAACAAATAATTGAATCCATGCCATCCTTTGATTCTTCATTGCCCTCTGTGTTAAGTGCATTAATAATTGATTCCCTTACATGATTTAAAATTAAATCGGGTTGTGAGATTTTTTTTTCTGCCGTAACTTCATTAAGGAAGGAAATATTAAGTAAACTCATAAAGGCTCCGGGCACTCCATGGCCGGTACAGTCGCAAACGGATAAAAGAAATTTGCCATTCGTTTCCTGAGCCCAGTAGAAATCACCGCTTACAATATCTTTTGGCTGGTATAGAACAAAATATTCCGAAAGATTTCTTTTGAGCATTAAATCAGAGGCAAGCAAAGCTCTTTGAATTCTTTTTGCGTAGTGAATGCTGTCAAGGATGTCTTTATTTTTTTCTTCTATAATTTCCTTTTGTTTAACCACCTCGGCTGTGCGTTCAGAAACTTTTTTTTCAAGAACAATATTTTGTTCGCGAATCAGCTTTTCGTTTTCTCTTTGAATTTCCCTGTATTTGTTTGCCATGGAGAGGGAGAGAAAAATGATTTCAACGGCAGAACCAAATTTAAGAGAGTGCTCAGTAAAAAATGTTACCGGAACCACATTTAAATTGCTTAGAATAAATATGATTGCCCCCGAAATCAGTGAAACGAAGGCGAGTGTAAAAAACCAGCTTACCTTTTTTTTGTTTTTCATTGAGGCAAGGATGGTAATAAGGACCAAAAAACCGCTCATCAGACTTAAAAAATTAGTTAAGGGGAAGGAAAGGGAATACAATTTCCCTGCGCAAAATGTAAGGGATAAGCAGATAAAACAAAGGGCAATGAAAATGTTGAATACTGAATTGAAACCCCTGAGGTTTTCTTTAATTTTTAAAAATGATTGTGCATAGAGTAAAACAAAAATTGCGGTTAAGGTGGCACTCATTACCACGATATGGTTTGCCCACCAAACCTGGTTTGGCCATAAATACTGGAACGCAAGTCCATCCAGCGAAAGTTGTAAAAAGAATAGAAAAAATACATATAAAACATAATAAAGGAATGACTTTTCTTTCAGGGCAAAATAAAAAAAAGAATAAATAATGATTACAAAAAGAAGAATTCCGTAGTAAAGTCCGAACAGGTATTGTTCGTCATAATCTTTTTTCATCATTTTTTCGGGTTCCCATAATTTTATCGGGAGAGAGATGACTTCACCATCGCTTTGCAAATGAAGATAAAATGTCAATTCCTCCCCGGCCCGAAATTGGACAGGGAAAAGGATTTTCCGGTGAGAAACCTGGCGTTGGCCGAAAGGAATTCCATCACCGCTTTTGTTTTCAACTGTTAATCCGTTTTTATATACAATATACAACTGGGCAATATTTGTGAGTGGTCTGGCCGTTTCGAGAAGAAATTTCTTTGTATATGCGTCTCCGTTTTTAATAATAAATTTTATCCAGAAAGAAGAACTTGTAAATCCAAGATTGGCATTTTCCTCGCCTAGTAATTTAAAACTATTTGTGGTGTCCAAGGAATTTTTGCGGATCTCATAAAATTCCAATTTATTGGTTTTGTCCTCCGCAATTAATGCTTTTGGGGCAACAGAGAAAAATTCTTTTGAAAAGCCTTCATTTAAAATCAGGGTTTCGGGGATATTCGAAAAAAGAAAAACAGGTGATTGAAAAATAAAAAGAAGAATAAATATAAATCTCATGGGGGCTAATTATTATTCAAAACAAATGTACAATTTATGATTTAAGCCCTTGGATGAAATTGTAAAATGGCACTTCGGAGGTAATCTCTGTCCAGATGGGTATAAATTTCAGTTGTGGTTATTGATTCATGGCCCAGCATTTCCTGGACCGCTCTTAAGTCGGCCCCACCCTCAATTAAATGCGTGGCAAAGGAATGTCTTAAGGTGTGTGGACTAATTTTCTTTTTTATCCCTGCCAGTTTCGAATGCTTTTTAATAATAATAAAAATCATCTGACGGGTTAATTGGCCCCCCCTCCGGTTTAGAAAAAGAATATCTTCCTTTCCCTTTTTTATTTTCAGGTGGCATCGGATTTGTTCTTTATATATACCGATTTGTTTGATGGCAACATTTCCGATTGGAACAAGTCGTTCTTTGTTTCCTTTCCCCGTTACTTTAATGAATCCTTCCTCCAAAATAATATTTGAAATTTTTAAATTTACAGCCTCCGAAACCCGAAGGCCGCAGCTGTACATAGTTTCAATCAGGGCCTTGTTCCTTTCCCCTTCGGGACTACTCATATCAATTGTAAAAATTAATTTATCAATTTCTTCAACACTTAAAAACTGGGGTAGCTTCCTTCCGGTTTTAGGTGCTTCAATCAGCAAAGAGGGATCTTCCCGAACGACATCTTCCAGAATGAGGAATTTAAAAAAGGACCGGATTCCGGAAATAATTCTGGCCTGTGATGTAGGCGAAACTCCAAGTTTATTTAGCCAGTGGAGAAACTCCCTAAGGTTATTAAGTGTAACTGATTCAGGAGTTATTTTTATTTCCTCAACCGATCCGAATTTCAAAAATTGGATTAATTTTTCAACGTCCCTTATATACGCCTCTACTGAATTTCCCGAGAGCGATTTCTCCAGCTGAAGGTATTGTTTAAAACCATTGCAGGCAATTTTCCAATCCATTGCTTAGATTATTATAAAAATCAGAGTGGGCTAAGCGATTCAATTATTATAACTGAAGTTACGCAAAATCATTAATTTCCAAAATACAAATAATATTCAATATCAAAATTTCAACTTTCAAACCGTCTGCTATCTTGATTTTTCGATTATTGTCGAAAAAATCTTCTTTAGCGGTTTAGAATTTTCTTTATTGGTCATTGGAATTTACTTGCAATTTGATTATTGTTATTTGTAATTTGAAATAGAGAGGTGCGTAACATCAGTTAGTATAATTTATTTCAAAATTTATATCAGGGCAATTGAAATTTTTTTTCGGCCTTTAAAACACGAAAATACGAATCTAAAATTAAAATTTTTTATTTGAATTTTTCCGGGTTTCTTTCATCTTTAGAAATCAAAAAAAATATTATCCGGCAATTTTTTTACCTTTGGTAACAAATTAAATTTCATTTTAATGAAACGATTTTTTCTTTCTCTGATATTAACGCTTTTTTTCCTTGAAAATTTTTCCCAAAACGAAAATGCTTCCTCGTTATTAAAAAGTGGAACCGATAAATTCAATTCGGGTAACCTGGATGGTGCAGCAATTGATTTAGCCAGAGCTATTGAGCTCAACAACCAGAATTCAGAGGCATTTTTCATTTTGGCAGAGGTGAAGTTTAAACAGAATGATGATAAAGAAGCCATGCTAAATTATAATAAATCGCTTGAGCTTAATGCCAAGAACCCCACCGCATTAAAAAACCGCGGAAAGGTGAAAGCCCGGCTGGGTGATTACAGAGGATCGGTGCTGGATTTTAATAAAGCAATTGAATTAAACCCAAAATTTTCTGACGCTTATTTTAACCGGGGCCTCTCTCGTTTTAACCTGAAGGAATATGCCGAATCGATAAATGATTTCTCACGTGTGGTTGAATTAAATCCAAAGGATTATGAAGCCTTTTTTGCCCGCGGGAATGCCAAATTTTTTTCGGATAAAAAGGAAGAAGCTTGTTTGGACTGGAGCAAAGCCGGTGAGTTGGGTTTTATGAAGGCTTATGATATGATAAAAAAGAAGTGCAATTGATGTCTTCAATTCTTCCAAAAATTTTTTTTATCTAATACTTCGAACTACCGCCTCAGCACTCAATTCCCCATCTATTGCGGCCGAAATAATTCCGCCAGCAAAGCCGGCTCCTTCTCCGCATGGAAATAAATTTTTAATTTGAACGTGTTGCAATGAATTTTTGTCCCTGGGAATACGGATGGGTGAAGAAGTTCTTGATTCTACGCCCAGGATTAATGCCTCATTGGTAAAATACCTTTTCATTTTTTTTCCGAATTGCCTGAATCCATCCTGAAGTCTTTTTGAAATAAAAGGCGGAAGGAGTTCATGTAAAGGGGCCGATTTTACCCCCGGCTGATAGGAACAATCGGGCAGGGTAGAGGAGAATTTATTGTTGCAAAAATCTATTAACCGCTGTCCTGGCGCTGACTGGCAATAACCTCCGGCTTCAAAAGCCATTTTTTCCAATTCCTTTTGAAACATCAAGCCGGCAAAATCACCCGCGCCTGCAAATTTTTCCTCATCTCCCGGGTGAATTGAAACCACAATACCTGAATTTGCGTATTTGGAATCTCTCTTCGAGGGTGACATTCCGTTAACCACAATTTCTCCCGGAGCAGTTGCCGAAGGAACAATGAATCCGCCCGGGCACATGCAAAATGAATAAACACCTCTGCCATCTGCCTGGTGAACTAAACTATAGGCCGCTGCCGGAAGGTACTGACTTCTCTTAATAAATTTTATTTTTCCATCTTCCTCAGATTCTCCCAGATGGTATTGAACCGAATCTATAAGTTCCTGGGGATGCTCAACTCTTACACCCATTGCGAAAGGTTTTGGTTCAATTAGAATTTTTTTCCTTTGGAGAATTTCAAAAATATCCCTGGCAGAATGTCCGGTTGCTAAAATGAATGCCTCACTATCAATTTTTTCTCCCGAAAGAGTAATAATGCCCGAAATTCTGTTTTCTTTTATTGTAAAATCTACTATCCTGGAATTAAAATGAATTTCTCCCCCTGAATTTAAAATGGATTGCCGCATTGCCTGTACCACCTCCGGAAGTTTGTTTGTTCCTATATGTGGATGGGTTTCAAATAGTATCTTTTCGGGGGCACCATGGGAGACAAAAATTTTTAGAATTTTTTTTACATCCCCTTTTTTTGTTGATCTGGTATAAAGTTTTCCATCCGAATAAGTGCCTGCGCCCCCCTCGCCAAAACAATAGTTCGAATCGGGGTTTACAATATGATCTCTGTTTATTGAGACCAAATCTCTTCTTCTGCTTTGAACATCCTTTCCCCGTTCAAAAATTATTGGCTTATATCCAAGTTCAATCAGCCGCAGAGCAGAAAACATTCCCGAAGGGCCGCAACCGATAATAATTACATGTTTTTTATTTGCCACGTTGGGATAATCAACCGAAAAAATTTCTGCTTCAGGAGGATTCTCATCAAAATAAATTTCAGCATTAATGTTGACTTTTATTGTTTTTGATCTGGCATCTATAGAATGTTTTAAAATTTTTACAAAAGAAATTATCTTCCCACCGGACCAATTTTTATTGAAAATTTCCTTTTTAAGCAAGTCTTCTTTTGCTGCAACTTCGGGTGAAACAGAAATTGAAACTTCTTTTCTCATTTGATAATGTTACTGAATATTTTCTTACAAAGGTTTGAAAAACAAATTAATTTTCTGAATTTCGCAGGAAATTAAATAAAAAAAATTATGGGAAGAGTATTTGAAAAACGAAAACATAAAATGTTTGCCCGGTTCGACCGGATGGCAAAGGCCTTTACGAGAATCGGAAGAGAAATTGCCATTGCGGTAAGGCTTGCAGGCCCGAATCCCGATTACAACCCCAGGTTGAGGATGGCTGTTCAAAATGCCAAAGGTCTTAATATGCCCAAAGACCGGGTGGAGGCCGCCATAAAAAGGGCCTCATCAAAAGATGAAAAGGGCTATGAAGAAATGGCCTATGAAGGTTATGGCCCGCACGGAATAGCAATTGTTGCTGATTGTGCCACAGATAACACCACGCGAACTGTTTCAAATGTAAGACTAATTTTTTCGAGGAACAATGGTAATTTGGGCAAATCCGGCTCTTTGGATTTTATTTTTGAAAAGAAAGGAGTTTTTAAATTAAAACCCGAAGGGATAGTTAAAGATGACCTGGAGCTCGAATTAATTGATTTTGGTGCGGATGAAATTGTTGAAGATGAAGAGGGACATATAATAATTTATACAAAATTTACTCAGTTTGGTTCAATGCAAAAAGCCCTGGAAAATAAAAATATTATTCCGGTAAGTTCTGAAGTTCAAAGGATACCAAATACTCTTGTTGATTTGTCGGAAGCCCAGGCTGAGGAAGTTATTAAATTGATTGGAGATCTTGAAGAAGATGAGGATGTGCAGGTAGTTTACCATAATATGGCTTGATTCTTTTTTTTGACTTTCTTTCCTCTGAATTGGAATAAGCCGAATATTAGTTTCCTTTTCTACTCTGAAAAAAAATTTTCTTTATTTCCCCGGGCTATTCTAATTTTTTCTCTTTAAACAACCATGATTAAGGTTTTTTCAATTTATCGCAATGCCTTTTCCAACCTCCAAAAGAATATCTGGATCCTTTCCTTTACCATGTTTATCAACAGGAGCGGTTCTATGGTTCTCCTTTTTACCTCGTTATATATGGTAAAAGATTTGAATTTATCTATTCCCGAGGCGGGGTTAATTATGAGCTTTTTTGGGTTCGGAAGCGTTCTCGGTTCGTATGTGGGTGGTTGGCTAACGGATAGAAAAAATTATTTCGACATCATGGTTTTTTCCTTAGTAGGAAGTGGATTAGTATTGCTTTTTATGCTCCTTGTCAGAACGCCACTTTTCATTGCAGCAATTATTTTTTTTTTACGCTTTTATCACTGATTTATTCAGGCCCGCCAACTCTGCTGCAATAGCTTCATTCAGCACCCCCGAAAACCGTACAAGGTCAGTTTCATTGGTGAGGCTCGCAATAAACTTAGGTTTCTCTGTGGGCCCTGCCATTGGTGGATTTGTTGCTTTTTACTTCGGGTATAAATGGCTTTTTATTATTGACTCTTTTACAAGTTTTGCCGCAGCAGGAATTTTATTTTTTTTCCTGCCCAGAATAAAAACAGATTCAAACAAAGGAAATAATATGGTCCTTAACAATCGGAACTCTTCTGCTTACAAGGATTATCATTACCTCATTTTTATTTTTTTTGTGGCTTTATATGCCATTTGCTTTTTTCAGATTTTTGCCAGTCTTCCTCAGTATTTTAATAAAATTTGCCTTTATAACGAGGATACCATCGGGTTACTTTTGGCATTGAACGGGGTATTAATAGTGTTAATTGAATTACCTCTTGTAAGTTGGTTGGAGAAAAAGAAAATGAATTATAATAATATAATTCTTGGAGCCTTGTTTCTTCCGGTTTCATTTGGAATTTTGTTAATAAGCGGAGGCAATCTTGCAGGGGCAGTTTTATTTATTGTTTCCATAACCTTTGCCGAAATGATGGCTATGCCTTTTATGATGAATTTTTCAATTTCCAGGCCACCATTTGAAAGGCAGGGACAATATTCAGCCTTGTATTCGATGGCTTACGGAATTGCAAATATTGCCGCCCCTTCAATTGGGTTGGGAATTGCCGGAAAGTGGGGGTTCGACCAAATGTTTTTATTCTTTGGGTTACTTGGTCTTATTGCGGCATCTGGATTTTACCTTTTACAGTTGAAAAAATAAAAGGCAGTAAGATTAATTTTTTGAAAAAATTAAACATTCAAAACAACTGAGGTTTTTATTCCACAATAACTCTTTTTACAATAACATTGTTTTCTGAAATTATCTTAACATAATAAAGTCCGCTGCAATTTTCTCTTAGGTAAATTTCGTTCATTTCATTTTCAATTGCAGATTGGTGAACAATTTCCCCCAGGACATTAAAAACCAAAATTTTCCCTCCTGAAGAACTTGGTTCCCAGCCAACCAGTTTAACGGTAAATTTCCCTTTATTTGGATTTGGGAAAATTTCCGCCTTCATTTCATTTTTATTAAGTTCATTAATATTTAATGGCCAAACATTCACGGTTACACTTGCAGTGTCAAGGCATCCCATGCTGTTTGTTCCGGTTACAAGGTATGTTGTTGTGGTTGTTGTGGATGAAATTACAGTGTCGTTTGTGGTGGTATTTAATCCCGTTGAAGGACTCCATGAAAAAGTTCCTGCATTATAACCAATTAAAGTTACGGACTGCCCGGAAATAATGGTAACTGAATAAGTATTCAGGGAAATTTGAGGAGCCGGATTAATGGTTAATGAGGCGGAGGTGGATGGGCTAACGCATCCATTAACGGATTGGGTAACATAATAGGTGTAGGTTCCCACCTGAGATTTTCCGGTTGAAAAACTTGGGCCGGTTCCAGCCTGAATTAGCAGTACCGGTTCACTGTACCAAATGGGATTTAATCCTGTGGTTGTTAAATCCGGAACGGGGTTCCCGAAGCAAACAGTTTGCCCGGTTGTTATGGGAGCCGGAGGAATTGGGTAGATGGTAAGACTGGCAGTGTCAGGCAGGCTAACGCAACCCGGAAGGCTGTCTGTAATTAAATAAGTATAAATTCCGGCCGAAGTTTTTCCTGTATTAAAATCTTTCCCTGTAAAAACAGAGTTTGAAGATAAAGAATCTGCATGCCATTGAATAATATTTCCAGTGGAAGAAACTAAATGTGGTACCTGAAGTCCAACGCAAATCTCCTGATCCAGAACAGATGGGGTCGGAGGTATCAGAACAATTATTAATGAGGCAGGGGACCCTTTGGACTCGCAGCCATTAATTGTCTGGGTTGCAAAATAGGTAAAAGAACCAATGGTGCTTTGCCCGGTAGTGAGATTATTCCCGCTATCCAAAAAATTGTTCAGCGATGAATCATTGTACCAATTTACATTCATTCCTGAAGCAAATAAATCGGGAATAGGTCCGGCAAGGCAGGATAAAGTATCTGATGCTTCAGGAGGTAATGGCAGGGAATTTATCGTCAAATAAACTTTAGTTCCGGGGCTCTCGCACCCATTTGTATTTGTTTCAGTGGTAAAATAAGAATAAATTCCGGGTAAAGTCTGACCGGTTGAAAAAGTATCATTGGTTGAAACATTGTTATTTAACAGTGAATCAACATACCAGTTAATGTTGGTGCCCGTGGCAATTAAATCAGGAACGGTTTGTCCCTCGCAAACTGAAACATTGGTTGCCGTTGGAGAAGGGGGAACATCAATGGTTACCGTAACACTATCGCATTGTGAAATATTGCAAGTTCCTTCTGCCCTAACAAAATAAGTGGTGGTTTGAGTTGGTGCAACTGAAATGGTAGAATTATTTCCCACCGGAGTTGAT
>JAHEZO010000141.1 GCA_023250995.1 Flavobacteriales bacterium
GGGATTTTAAGAAATTTTATTTTTACCCAAAGCTTAATTTTCCGTTCCTGCAAGGTTTCCCATTTTCCATCAAAAAGATATTTGTTTTTTTCTTTGGGATTCATTTTTAATTTGTAAACATCCGACAGGTCGGGAAAATTTAAGGTATGTGCCCAGGCAAGGTTTTCGTTGGCCCCGTGAATTAAAGAAATTCCTCCGGGGAATGTTGCACCAAGGATATTCATTCCTTCCTGGCTGTTTACGTGAGCCTCATACCAGGAAAAAGGTCCTTCGAGCGGCTGATGGGAATTGATGGCAATAAATGTTTCCCCATTGGAGGTTTTGTTTTTATTTAAAGCAATGGCATTGGATCCTTCCGGAAAATTTATTTCGTAGTCATAAGTATTGTTTACCCAAAGGGCAAAAAGGTTTTCCTTAAAAAAAGTTTTAATTCCATTTGAAGCAGAACCATCTTTTTCGGGATTTGGCGGCTCAATCAATCCATTAAAAATTTTAATAAAATTAAAATGAACATGCGTAAGGAAAGTGAAAACAAAAACGTACCCTTTGATAACATCCTTGGGGCTAATTGGAAATAACTTTTTCAACAGGACCTCCCCGGGATGTTTTTTTGCATAGGAATTCACGGCAGATACATAGGCGTTTAACACTTTTTTAAACTCAGGTGTAAATGCTGTGTCGTAAGCATTATCAACGGCTTCATCTAAGCCGATGAGATGGGCCATCACATCCATTTTTGCCCCCTCTTTCCCGTTAACCTCTGAAAGTTTTTTCCTTACCGCAAGGAGGGTTTCCTGCATGGATTTAAAATCATCTTCTGCATTGGCCCAGGCAAGTCCATAAGCGGCATCTGCATCGGTTTTTCCGTAAATATGGGGAACTCCCCATTTATCTCTTACAATGGTTACTGAATCGGGGTTCACTTCTTGCCCATTCGATGCATAATGCAAGAGGATAAGGAATAAAAAATGGGGAAAAAAAAATGTGCAATTAAATTTCATTTTGGGGGAGACTAACAAAGATTATTTTTTTCAATCTCTGTTTTAATTTTTTCATAAAGAGGCTTACTGATATTTACCAGGGGCAAACGCAGAAAGTCGCTGCAAAGACCTCTGATATTCATTGCTGCTTTTACCCCTCCCGGATTTCCTTCGGCAAAAAGCATTTCGGTAATTGCCAATAGGGAATAATGTTTTTTTCTTGCCTCCGGAAAATTGTTAAGCAAACAGTCTCTCGTCATTCCTGAAAAAATTACCGGAAATGCATTGGCAACAACTGAAATTACTCCTGATCCGCCAGCGGCAATAACGGGTAATGTTAGGGCATCATCTCCGGATATTAACATAAAATCCTCCGGTTTGTATCTGATAATTTTCATTATCTGGGCCATATCAGCTGATGCTTCTTTAACCCCAATAATGTTTTTAATATCGTTTGCCAATCGCAATGTGGTTTCAGCTGTAATATTTGAAGCGGTACGTCCCGGAACATTATACAAAATGATTGGTTTGGGTGATTCGGAGGCAATGGCCCTGTAATGCTGGTAAATCCCCTCCTGGGATGGTTTGTTATAGTACGGACTAACGGATAAAACAGCATCAACATTCTCAAAATTAAACTTGCTGAAGTAATTTATTATTTCACTGGTATTATTTCCACCGATACCAAGAACAAGCGGAAGCCGGCTATTATTTATCCCCGAAACAAAATTGACAATTGAAATTTTTTCCTCCAACGAAAGGGTAACGGATTCACCGGTGGTTCCGTGGATAACCAGATATTCCACCCCTCCTGAAATCAAGTGCTCTATCACCGTTTCAAGTGCTTTGTAATCTACTTTATTTTCTTTTGTAAAAGGAGTTATTACTGCAACTCCGGTTCCTTTGAATTTGTTTGTCATAAATCTTTGATGAAAGGCAAATTTACAAATCATTATATATTCGCGGTAGAAAAGGGAAAAAAGGAAATTGGCAACTTATTGTTTACCGTTTCTCTTGAAATAAATCTGGTCTTCCAAACAATATTTTAATCTGAAATAAATTTTTTTCATTCCCTTGCTATGGGTGCAGAGGCTTTAAATTTTGTTTCTCCATAAATTTTAATTGAATCTTTATATTTCTGAATCATCATCATTTTATCCGCTTATGAAAATTATTTGTATAGGAAGAAATTACAGGGAACACGCAAAGGAACTTGGGCATGAGGTTCCGGTTGAGCCTGTATTTTTTTGTAAGCCCGAATCGGCACTGATTGTAAACAATCAGCCTTTTTTTTATCCCGATTTCAGCCATAATGTACATTATGAAACCGAATTGGTTTTAAAGATATCAAGGATAGGAAAAAACATTGAAGAAAGGTTTGCCCAAAGATATTATGATGAAATTGGGCTTGGCCTTGACATTACAGCCAGAGACATTCAGAATGAATGTATAAAAAAAGGTTTGCCATGGGAAAAAGCCAAGGCCTTTGACGGCTCAGCACCGGTAGGAAAGTTTTTACCACTCAGCCGGTTCCCCGACTTAAAGAATATTAATTTTCATTGTAATTTAAATGGCCAAACGGTGCAAAAGGGTAACTCTGGGGAAATGATTAATTCCTTTGATTCGGTGGTTTCGTTTATTTCTAAATATTTCACCCTCAAAATTGGTGATTTGATTTTTACCGGTACTCCGGCCGGAGTTGGGCCGTTGAAATTGGAAGATAAATTTGAAGGGTATATTGAAGGGGAAAAACTTTTAGAGTTGCGAGTTAAATAAATTTATCCCGGGAATCTTTTCCTAATTATTATTTTCATCCATGAATTCAGCCATCATACATCTTGCACTTCCGCCTCCTGCACATTCAATGGTTTTAAGCAACGGGGAAATAATGGCCGAATATTTTTTAATCACCGATAATTGATTTTTTGTAAAGGAATTTCTTGCGGTTTCCGACATTATAATAAAATCTTTTCCCTCCCCGTTTACTACATTTAATGTGTTGGAACAAAATGAATGCATCTGCTTTAATGAAATCTCAATAATTTCAAGATTTGAATTTATTAAGGATTTTTGCAATATATTCTTATCCTTTAATGCTTTAACTGATTCAAAGCAAACAATTGCAAAACCATTTCCAATGCTCAAAATTACGTTGGTATGGTAAATTTCACGGCCGGTTTTATCGAATGCAACAAAAGGGATTAACTTGTACCCGATATTGTCGCAAACTTCTTTGGCTATTTCTATATTGGTTCGGGATGAAATATTTGCATATGCAACTTTTGAATTATGATCAAAAACCAAACTACCTGTTCCCTCCAGGAATTTGCCCGATTTTTCGTAATAACTCAGATCAATGCATTTTTCAATTGAGCTTGCTTTTTTAAGGTAATCAATAATATCTTTTCTCCTCTCCTCCCTTCTGTTTCCTGAAAGCATGGGGTAGATAAACATTATACCACCCTTGTGAACGGAGAACCAATTGTTTGGGAAAATGGAATCGGGGGTTACTGAATTCGGAAAATCATTAAAAATTTTTACCGAAATTTTATTATTTCTTAAAACTGAAACAAAATTATCGAACTCATACAAGGCCTTTCTATGTATTTCAGAATTGGGTAAGGAAATTTTTTTCTGAAAAATATTTGTTGATTCGGTTTCGGGGTTATACCCGAAATTAGTGGGCCGAACCATTAATACAGAGGTGTGAACCTTTTCTTTCAAGGTTTTTTGAGGAAATTTTTCATGGGGGACCAGTAAAAATCAATCCAGCCTTTTTTTATTGAATCAAAATTCTTTTCGGGAACTCCGCTCTGAGTAAAGGAAAGTTTAGTTCCGGTTATTGATTTGGCGAGGGTAAAGGTGGCTTTAGAAAAATGACCGGCCGGCCAATCATTTGCCCGCCATGACTGAACAATTTTTTTATTTGGATTTATCTCAATGTTTTTCCCACTGCAGTATCCTCCATAAGCAGAAAAATTTCCGCCCGTTTTGCGGCTGATGGATGCTTTGTCACCTGTAAATGCAGAATGTTTTTTCGAATCCATCAATAATTCAAAAATTTTTCCGGGCTTTGCTTCAAATGAAGCCGATTGCTTAATGGTTTTGGTTTTCATGAAAATTTAAATCAATTGGTTATTATTTATCCTCCAAAATAACAATTTTAGTAATTTTATCTCCGGCTTCCACTTCATCAATTACCTCTAACCCTTCCATAACTTTCCCAAAACAAGTATGATTCCGGTCTAGGTGTTTGGTATTATTTCTCCCATGGCAAATAAAAAACTGAGAACCACCGGTATTTCTTCCGGCATGAGCCATGCTTAAAACTCCCCTGTCGTGATACTGGTTTTCGCCATTTAATTCGCAATCAATTTTGTATCCCGGCCCCCCCGATCCATTTCCTATGGGGCAGCCGCCCTGAATTACAAAATCAGGAATTACCCTATGAAATGTTAGTCCATTATAAAAGCCGCTTTCACTTAATTTGATAAAATTGGCAACTGTTTTAGGAGCGTCTTTATGAAAAAAATCTATTTTCATTATTCCTTTTTCGGTGTGTATTTCGGCTTTCTTCATTTTCATATGATTTTTAAGATGATTTTTTTTGCAATAATAATTAATATTTGATTTTCACTCAAGCAATATTTTAAGTTTCCAGAAAGACTCTTTATTTTGCGGAAGGTTTACGGCTTCGTAAATCTGCTTTTTCTCCTTTTCTGTCAAATGCCAGCTTAATGAAATAGGGTCTTTTTCTTCGTTTTTCAGCTGAAACGGGATAATGTCAATGGTTCCGTCAAACCAGGCACTGGCATACATTAAGAGATCATCATCATTGTAAGTTTGAACCGTTGTAAGATTATTGTAAAGTGCCCCGAAAGGGGTTAAAAGTGATTGCAAGGTGGTTTCCAGATTGCTTTTCTGAAAATTATATTCTTTAAACCTGTCCCTTATCTCAATGATAACCACCCCGCTGGTATTGGTTGAAATCCAGTTTCGAAAGGTATAAATGTATTTTAAAGTTGTTAGCATTCCAAAGTTATCACGCAAACCGGCATCCATCACGCTAATGGAGGGATCACTGGGCAGGGTGGGGTTAGGCATGATATAAGGAAAGGTGGCGCTCATTCTTAAAACACTGGTAAATTTAACATTGTCGGCATCCTGATTATTAAATAATTTTCTGAATTCCACACTTTCGTGCAAAGCATTGTTGGTTACATTTTCGAGAGGAGTGTTTTTTACAAGGTAAGAAACATCCTGGGAGGAAATAAGAAGCCGTCTGGCATCATTGGTAATTACAGGCGCAAAAAACATCAAAGGGATGATTCCTTTTGCCTCCGGTTCGGCATAATCTTTCAGCCGTTTATCCAAAATCCCCTCGGTATTTTCATTAAAATGCCTTTCAAAAGTATATCCCCGGTCCTTGGTATAAATATATTTTCCGTCATTAAAATTTTGAAAACGAATGAATAAATCATTAATTGCAATGGTAAATGAAATGGCATTAAGCAAATCCTTTCCGATGTTTGCTCGATAAGTTGGATTATAAATATTCAATGTGGAGTCAGTAAGGCTTCGAAGGTACAACTCACGGATATAAGCGGCACCTAGCATGCCGCCAGAGGATCCTGTAATTAAATGGGTATGATTTAAAAGTTCACCTTTTAGCAAACTATCCGCCCTCAGAATTGAATGGAAAGTCCATAAGGCCGATCGAAGTCCTCCACCGCTGGCATTGATAATTACCAGTTTGGGTTTTGCCTTTCGCATAATGCTGTTCATTGAATTGTTGAGCCTCCAGTTGTTCAGCACTTCAAGGTTTTTATTAAAATCCCTTGTATAGGCCACTGTGTCATCACGGAGTTTTATCATATTATCATTGGAGTAGTCGGCCTTCTTATCCGAATAATTCATCCCGTAAACAAAATTGGTATAATTAAATTTGGGGTATGTGGAAAGTTGGTTTACGAGGATTAATAGCCCTACCAAAATCAAATTTGACCAACCTCTCAGCCAGGTTTGCAATACGGATGTAATTATTATTAGCATATTAAAAATTAACAATATGCTTGCACCTGCCGGGATTTGAAAAAATTTATTATCCCTGAACAAACCAAGTATAAACAGCAATGCAAGAATTAACACCTGAAAGCGGGTGGCATTCATGTGATTCTGATTAAATACTCTTATTATCATTCCCCTGTCGTAATGTTCATGGCCGCGGGCAAGTCTGATGCGGTAAGGGCTGCTTAAATAAGTTTCAACCCTCCACTCACGGGTATAGGTGAGTGGTGCCTGGAAAGACCACCATTTTCTTGCGGGGTTTTGAATATTTTGCGGGTTGGTTTTTTCTCTCCATTTTTCATCATCCTGCGTAATTCCGAATAAAGAAAAAATATTTTTGTTGGTGGAGAAAAAATAAATGTATGAAAAGGCCACGGTTAAAATGGTTCCAGAAAATAGGGCCGACAGGTAGGTAATAATTGACTTTGCAGACTGAGATTCATCAATTATCTGAAAGGAAATGATGAAATAACAATAGAATGAAATAAATAATAAAGGAAGGATACTGTTATTGCTGGCGTATTTCAAAAACGGCCGGTTAAGGGTTGTAATAAACGGAAACCTTGAACCATTGGCAGAGTAACTTGCTATATTGAAAGTAATGATAAAACTTCCAAGACTGATGCCGATGATAAAGTATGACCAGAAACCAACTTCACCAAGGTATTCAGGTGCAACGAATAAATAGGTTACTCCATAGCGGCTTGCCAGGTTCCCACTCATAAAGCCAAAAAGAAGAATCCAGAAAAGCAATAAAATATGATTCCTTTTAATATGAATCAATACGAGCTGGAACGGAAAGAAAAAAAATATTCTTGCCAAACGGTTCCTGAATGTTATGGGCATTGAGGGAGTCATGGCACAAATTAAGGAACTTTAATTATTAAATTTCAGCGGCACCAAAATATAATTCAACCCCGCCATTGTTAATAAATACGGAATAAAATGATTAAAGGTTTGTAAAACCCTTTATTTACGGCCCTTTTGGAAGGGTGCCTCATATTTTCTATTCAGATATTTTTTCCTCAACCAGGCGAAGGATTTTTTCAACACGGCTTTTTGATTTATTCAAAAGTTCCTCCCCCTGTTTAATTATTTTTAAGGCAAAAGATTTATCGGCTAAGCCCTTTGCATTAATTTTTACATTGAGAAACGCACCTTGAACTGCAGTTAAAGCACACAGTGCGCCCACGCCTGAATCTGAAATTGAATTTGGATTTCCGGTTGAGGCCATGGCTTCAATTACTTCCATGCTTTGAAAAGAAATTTCCATTACTTTTAATGGTACTTCAGATGCATATTGTGTGGCTTTTTCAATTGCTTTTTTTCTTTCAGATTTTTCATTTTCATTGGAATTGGGTAAAGAAAACGCCTCCATAATCCTATTAAAGGCTTTAGTATCCTCATCTACCAAAAGAAGGAGTTCCTTTTTAAACTTCTGCCCTTTTTCTGCCCAGGTTGAAAACTCTTCCCAGCGATGGTCCCAACCTTTTTTATGCGAAGACAAATTTGCAACCATGGCTCCAAGAGATATTCCAAGGGTACCAACATAAGCAGAAATAGAGCCTCCTCCGGGAGCAGGAGATTCGGAAGCTGTTTCATCTGCAAATTCAGATAAATTCATTTCCACCAAACCTTTTTCTTTAACTCCTTTTATTTTATATTCAATAATTTTCTCATTGGAAATAAATGGTTTTAGGTTATCAAGTCCTAATGATTTTATGGCAATTTTTATTAACTCCTTTTCCGAAATTCCGCTGGATCGTTGCTGTTTATTCAAAAAATATTTCCCCGCATCAATCAGTGAAGAAAGGGGAATTAATCCGACCAGTTCTGAACCGGTAACACGTAATCCTCTTTTATCAGCACTTTTACAGCATTCTTCAAAAACCTTATGAACGGAAGTAACAGAAATGTCGGTAAGGTTAATTGAAACCTGGGCAACGCCATACTCTTTAATAAACCAGCCGATGGCTTTTACGGCCTTGCAGGTTCCGGGCTGAATGATTTCTTTTCCTTTTTCATCTTTAATTTTCCGGCCGGCTTCCCTGATATCAAAAGCAATTGCATTTGCCCTCCGTGTGGAAGTAGTATTGAGGTTCACATTATAGGCAACCAGAAAATTGCGGGCACCAATTACAGTGGCCCCCGAATTTTTATTGAATGAGGCTGGCCCAAAATCTGGTTTCCATTCGGGCAGAATAATTTTTTTGGCAAGTCCTTCATATTCTCCGGCTCTGATATGAGAAAGATTTTTCCGCTGGAGTGTGGTTGCCGCTTCTTCATATAAAAAAACCGGAATTCCCAGCTCCTCCCCCACTCTTTTTCCTAATTTTCTTGAGTATTCAGCGGTTTCTTTCATTGTTATTCCTGAAACAGGAACAAAAGGGCAAACATCCGTAGCTCCCATCCGGGGATGCTCCCCTTTATGATTTGTCATGTCAATAAGTTCGGATGCCTTTTTTATTAATCTGAATGCAGCTTCAACCACCATTTCGGGCTCTCCCACAAATGTGATGACCGTTCGGTTAGTTGCAAAACCGCTATCCACATCTAAAAGTTTAACTCCCTCCACTGTTTCAACAACATCGGTAATGGATTTTATTTTTGCGGAGTCGCGGCCCTCGCTGATGTTTGGAACACATTCAATAAGCTGTTTCATGTTTTTTTAATTGGATAAAAGAATGTTAAAAAACCTGTGAAAATAGGGTGCAAAGATGGAAAGAATTTTTTTGGATGATTAAATCCGGAAAATTCTATCCTAATTTTCAATGATCAATTGCTATTGTTCATATCCATGCTGAAAACTCATTTGTGAGAAGAAATAGAAATTACGATTTAAGGATTAAACTTGCAGGATGTTTTTGCGGAAAAATGTGAACAGTTGATTGGAGAAAAATTTATTGAAAAGGGAAGATGGGATCTTAATAATGGAAAATGTAAAATGGAAGATGGAAGACGGGAAAGGTAAAAGATAAAATTGGAAAGGTATAGGACAAAATATAATGGCGGAGAAACCACAGGAGAAAAAGGAAAAAAAGAAAAAAAAGGAAAACAGGATAAAACTGTTTTTTCAAAAAAGTGCTGCTTTTTTTAAAAATGAAAAGTTACATAAAATTACCGGCCTCTTTTTATTATTTTTCTCCGGTTATTTGCTTATTTCTTTAACATCCTTTTTATTTACATGGCAAGAAGACCAGGATAAAATTCTGGGGATTTCATGGGGAGAATTTCTTTTTCAGCCTGACTTGAGAGTGGCAAACTGGCTTGGAAAATTAGGTGCCCTTTGCTCTCATCTTTTTATCCATGAATGGTTTGGAATTGCTTCCTATATTTTCGTTTTGCTTTGTTTTCTTGCAGGTTTCAGGATTTTATTCAGGTTTTCCATTCTTCCGTTAAAAAAAACTATTAAATATTCCGTTTTTTCCCTCCTCTGGATTTCCTCTTTTTTTGGCCACATTGTCACGTCCTCTGATTTTATGTTTTTGGGTGGAAAATTCGGATTCGAAATAAGTTACTGGCTTTCAAGTATATTGGGATCTGTTGGTACTTCCCTGTGCCTGGTTTTTGCCTTGCTTACCTTTTCAATAGTATCATTTAACCTTTCCTTCGGTTGGATAAATAAACTTTTTCTTTTGTTTAAAAAATCTGATCCGACAAAAATTCTTAACACGGTATCATCAGGCGAAATTCCTGCAAATATGCTTCAGAATGAAACCATTTTTGAAAAAGATAAAGTAAATACGGTTGATTTTACTGTTTCGACCATAAACATTGAAGAACCTGCAAAGGATAATTCCCCGTCCAAAGAAAATCCGAATGATGTGGAATTGATTATTGAGACCCCTGTAAATAAAGATGAGCCATTGGATGAAATTGACGAAAAATCGAAAGAACTGGTTGAAAAATTCGGAGCATATGACCCTACCCTTGATTTGCCGGATTATCAGTTTCCTTCTACTGATTTGCTCAATGAATACGGGAGTACGGCAATCACAGTCAACACC
>JAHEZO010000286.1 GCA_023250995.1 Flavobacteriales bacterium
CCCAACTTCCGGCTCCCGACTCTCGACTTCCGACTCCCGACTCCTTTCCCCCCTCCTCATCTATACTTCATTTTTTCTAACCCGCCCAAAAAAGATTCAATCCTTTTTTTAACATTTTCCCTTACGTCCAAATAAAACAAATTATAATCCAGCACGTGATAATTTAACCCTGCAACCCAATAGCTAACCTCTCCCGGAAGATGTACCCAAAGCTTTCCGTTTACACATTTGGCATCCACCGATTGTTTATGAATTTTATCAAAAGTTGGAGGTACGCTTCCTAAATGGTTTTCTTTTGAAACATAGGCGGTATCGGTTTTCCAGCTCAGGGGATTGGTGCAACAGGCATCGCGGGTAAAATCATTAAAAATATTTACTCCCCATACAAAAGAGTTCCAGGAAACAAAGCAATTTGTTTGTGTTGCTGAGTCGCAAACAGGAATATTTTTAAACTCATCACATTTTACAATCCAGCCGGGCATATAAGCTACTACCAGTTGTTTTGCCAGGGGCTTCCCGTCAAAAAAATCTTTTATTAATGCAACGGCATGTCTTGAACCCTGACTATGAGCAGCAATTACTATCGGCCTGCCATTATTGTAATTCGCAAGATAATACTCAAATGCATTTTTAATATCTCCATACGCTTTTTCTAGAGCAGTATCGCCTTTCTCTGATTTAACAAGAAAAGAAAAAATGGTTGCCTGCCTGTAGCGTGGTGCGTAAACCCTGCATGAACCATTAAAAATGCTTGCTTGCTGCTGAATGGGAATTTTATCACTTAAGCCGCTAAAGAGTTTCCCTTCCATTGCCTGGTTCCAGGGCAGTCCGGCATAGGTGGTGGGGTGAATAAAAAACACATCGGCTAAAGCACTGTCCTGAAAATTTTTCAGGCTGGTGTCTGGAAGGTTATCAGCATAATCTGAAATGGTGGGCAAGGCAGCCCAGTTTTTTTCCTTGCTGTAATCGGGTATTCCTTCTAAACCCGAGGCCTGTGATAAAACCACTTTGCACAGGAAAAGCAAACAGGAAAAAGAAAAAAATTTATTCACAAAAGGAAAGAATAAGAGCATGTTTAAATTTATTTCATAAAATAAATTATCGGGTATTTTTGATCCGCCACACGCGGAGGATTTTGCAGCCAAAGTGAGTTAACTATGGTGAAAAATCCAACGAAGTTGCAGCCAAAAAGACCCATAAGAATGAAATGAAAAAAATTTAAACACGCTCTAAATATTTCTTAATTTAAATATTCCATGGCCCATCCTGTTCCAACTTTAATAAGTTTTACCTTTTGGGATTTTGCCTGTTTCGGGAAATAAACATCCAGGGTGGCATTGCCGCTGTTGTTTTTGGTTACTACATTTGAAAATTTAATGTCGGAGATGTCCACCACCTTAACCCCTTTCATAATATACTCGGCCATGGTGTTACTAAAAGCACAACTGCTCAGGCCAAATACCCTTGAAAATTCTTCAATCTCATTTATGGCTTTTGCATTTTCTTTTTTGCGCAAAGCCCCATGGGCATTTTTTATTTTATCGAGCATAAAATTTCCCAAATTTTCAAGGGGAAGCCCATTGGGTTTCACCAGACGGTAATCTTTTCCGCCAATCACTCTCAAAAAATTTGTCATCCCTGTATCTTTGGATGCAATAAACATATCTACCGATTCCCATTCTCCGTTTTGCTTTTCAAAGGCCACGGCTAATATTTTATCATCCACCAAAACACTGTCAATAATGCAGGGCCAGAAAAAAGCCACACCGGTTTCATTGCGATATGCTTCAGCTATCATTGCGAAATTAAAGTTGGAATTGCTTTGTGAAAGATATTTATGCACTTCATCCCTCAATTCAAAAATCTCCTGACCTCGGCCAAATTCTGCCACTCCGGTTAATAATATCAAAATGAAATATTTTTTCATATTCAAGCGTTTTTAAGGAAAACAAATGTATGTACATTTACCAATAAAATAAAATGTATGAAAAACCCCAGAGCCAAAAGGATAAAAATTTTGATGTTTTTTTTCTCCCTTGTCAATTTGCTTTTTGCCCAGGATAAGGGGGTGGATTCATTGATGAATTTCGCCCCAAAGGTTTTTATTGATTGTAATTTTTGTGCCGATGAAGACCTTTTGTTTTTTAAACAGGAGATTCCTTATCTGAACTTTGTAAGAGATAGAAAAACCGCTCAGGTTCAGGTTTTGGTAACTGAGCAAAACAACGGAGGAGGCGGAAGCAGCATTACGTACAACTTTATCGGGTTGAAGGATTTTTTAGGGTTGAATGATACGCTTGTCTTTTCAACTTCAGCAAATAACACCGAACAGGAAATCCGCGAAAAAGGACTTCATTATTTTGTTTTGGGAATGATGAGGTACATTGCAAGAACTCCGGTTGGAGAACAGCTTAAAATAGAATCTGATTTGAAAAGCACCAATGAAGAAGTAAAAGACCGATGGAATAATTGGGTTTTCGAAACTGTATTGTACGGATATTTCAGCGGACAGGAAACCATTCATTCAAGGAATATGTTTTCTGAATTCGGTGCCCGCAAAATTACCCCTGGTTGGAAATTTCTGTCGAGCGTAAACGTTGAATACAATGAATCAAAATATTCTATTGGCGATACCGAAATCATTGCCCTGACCCATGCTCAGAATTTGGAATTGCTTTTTGTTAAAAGTTTAAATGAGCATTGGTCGGCAGGGGGAATTGCCGAAGCCCATTCCTCCATTTTTAATAATATAAAGTTTTCTTATAAAGTTCTTCCTGCCGTTGAATACAATATATTTCCTTATTCTCAGTCAACCAGAAAACAATTGAGGATTTTATATTCTGCAGGGTATCGCCACAACAGTTATTTAGATACCACCATTTATAACAAATTAAATGAGAATTTATTGGCCGAATCGATTCAAATTGCGGCAGCCATTAAAGAAACCTGGGGCTCACTTAATTTTTCGGTGGAGGGATTTCATTATTTTCACGATTTCAGTAAAAACAGGTTAACATTCGGTTCATCCGTTTCGCTTCGTTTGTTCAAAGGATTTTCACTTACATTTGGGGGTGATCTCCAGCTTATCCACGATCAGCTTTCGTTACCTCTTGAGGGAGCCTCTCAACAGGATATCCTTTTAAGGCAGCGGCAACTTTCAACCCAATATGAATATAATAGCCATGCAGGAATTAATTACACCTTCGGGTCCATTTATAACAGTGTGGTAAATCCCCGTTTCGGGGATTAATGAAATTATTTTAATGACCATTCACCAGATACTTACCAAATACTGGGGTTTTAACAGCTTCAGGCCTTTGCAGGAGGAAATTATTAATTCAGTTTTGAATGGAAAAGACACTCTTGCGCTTCTCCCAACGGGAGGAGGAAAATCCATCTGTTTCCAGGTGCCGGCCCTTGCAAAGGAAGGAATATGTATTGTTATTTCACCTCTCATTGCTCTTATGAAAGATCAGTTGGAAAATTTGAAGAAGAGGGGAATTCCGGCAGTTGCCATTGTTTCGGGGATGGAATTAAGAGAGATTGATATTGCCCTTGGAAATTGCATT
>JAHEZO010000142.1 GCA_023250995.1 Flavobacteriales bacterium
TTTTTGTCCCTTCAATATTTGTTTTTAAAAGCCTTTTGGATTTTTCGGGATGAAATGAAACCATGGCCGCACAATGATACACTTCATCCACCCCTTCTATTGCACTTTCGAGAGATGGCAGGTCAAGCACATCCCCCTCCACCCATTCAATTAAGGGGTCGGAAATATTTTTATTTATGCTATTACTTTCGAGTAAATAATTAATTCCCGCCAGGTTGCTTTTCCCCCTTTTCAGGGCTTTTACCGTTTCGCCCTTTTTTATTAAATCAACCAGGAGGTGAGAGCCAACCAATCCTGTGGCACCTGTTATTAGTTTTTTCATCTTTTGTTTAGGCAAAGAAAATTTAAATTTTTCATTTCCTGATAAATTATTTAAAGTTGCCGGGCAAGAATTTAAAATCAAAACTTACTTTTGGCAAAAAAAATATAACCATGGGATTTATTGAAGAACTGAGGTGGAGAGGGATGATTCATGATTTGATGCCCGGAACAGAGGATCAGCTTCGAAAAGAAAATACCGTTGCCTATATCGGGTTTGACCCTACAGCTGATTCGCTTCATATCGGAAGTCTGGTTCAGATAATGTTACTTAAACATTTTCAAAAATCAGGTCACAAACCCATTGCCCTTGTTGGCGGGGCAACCGGAATGATTGGCGATCCATCAGGGAAATCGGAAGAAAGAAATTTGCTTAATGAAGAAGTTTTGCTTCATAATGTTGAATGCATTAAAAAACAGCTTGAAAAATTTCTGGATTTCGGAACAAATAATAATTCAGCGGAAATAGTAAACAATTACGATTGGTTCAGGGAAATGAGGGTGCTTGATTTTTTACGCGACATTGGAAAACATCTCTCCTGGAGTTATATGTCGGCAAAAGATTCGGTCCAAAAACGAGCCGAGGCAGGAATTTCATATACGGAGTTTTCATATCAGCTGCTTCAGGCCTATGATTTTTTCTGGCTCTTTAAAAACAAGAACTGCAAAATTCAAATGGGCGGTTCCGATCAATGGGGAAATATTGTTTCGGGAACCGAACTTATCCGCAGAAAAGCCGGGCAGGAATCGTTTGGTGTTACCTGCCCGCTTATAACCAAAGCGGATGGGGGAAAGTTCGGAAAAACCGAAAGCGGAAACATCTGGCTCGACAGAATCAAAACATCACCCTATAAGTTTTACCAGTTCTGGATAAACTCCTCTGATGAAGATGTAAAAAAATATATCAGGATTTTCACCCTTTTTTCGAAAAGTGAAGTTGAAAACCTCGAAAAAGAACACGAGGCAGCACCCCACCTCAGAATTTTGCAGAAGGCCCTGGCAAAGGAAGTTACTATCAGAGTTCATTCGGAGGAAGATTATAATCTGGCCGAAAATGCCTCCCAAATTCTTTTCGGGAAAGGCACTTCCCAATCATTGAGAAATTTACCCGAAGATGTTTTGCTTTCTGTTTTTGAGGGTGTGCCCCAGGGGGAAGTTATAAAAACGGAAATCGAAACCGGAATTCCCATAGTTGATTTTCTGGTAGCCAAAACAAAATTTCTTCCCTCAAACAATGAGGCAAGAAGGGCTTTGAAAGAAAATTCAATCAGCATTAACCAGCTAAGGGTGGATGAGTTGAGGGTAATAAATTCTGCTGATCTTTTAAACCAAAAATTCATTCTGCTGCAAAGGGGGAAAAAAAATTATTTTTTGGCAAGGGCTCTTTAAGGTTTTTATAATAAAATAATTTCCATTTGTACCGTTAAAATAATTTACATCCATGCCGGACTCCAGGGCGGGAACCACTATTTTGATTCCTTCAGAAAAGGAAATTCACTCTGCTGCTTCCATGCTTTTAAAAACATTCCCTGCCGAAAAAGTTTTTGCATTTTTCGGTGAAATGGGGGCTGGTAAAACTACTCTGATTAAAGAAATTTGCAGGCAACTTGGGGTAAAGGAGGTTGAAATAAGCAGCCCCACCTTCGCATTGATAAACCAATACAGCGTTCATTCAAGCCCCAACCCACTTTACCATTTTGATTTTTACAGAATTGAAAGACAAACCGAAGTTTTTGATTTGGGTTACGAAGAATATTTTTTTAGCGGAAATTATTGCTTTATAGAGTGGGCCGAAAAAATTTCCAACCTTTTGCCAAAGGGTTGCGTAAAAATTCACATTAATGTTTTGGAGGAGAAAAGGATACTTATTTGCCAAAAAAATTAAAAACAGATCTTCTCAAATTGCATATCTTCGTACCTTCAGATAAAAATAAAAATCCCAATTCTAAATTTCAAATATGACGACCGGCTCCATGAAATCAATAGCCAGCAGCCTTATCCCCCAGGAAGAAATGCTCGAAGTGGCCAGAAAAAAAGGCAAATTGCTCATCGGAATCCCCAAAGAAATATCCTTTCAGGAAAACAGGGTGCCCCTTGTACCCGAGGCGGTTGCTCTTTTAACAAATAATGGCCACGAAATTATTGTACAGAGAGAAGCCGGGAAAGCCGCAAATTTCCATGATAATGATTACAGTGAAGCCGGGGCCATTATTGCTAATCATGCCGAAGAAGTTTATAAGGCGGATATTATTTTAAAAGTTGCGCCTCCATCCCTGGATGAAATTGAACTGATGAAGCACAAGCAAACACTGATTTCGGCTTTGCAGCTCACCGTTCAACCTAAAAACTATATCCAAAAACTATTGTCGAAAAAGGTTTCAGCCATTGCCTGGGATTATATTGTGGACGATGAAAAAATTTTTCCTGTGGTACGTGCCATGGGCGAAATTGCAGGAAACACTTCCATTCTTATTGCTGCCGAATACCTCACCAATGTAAACAAAGGTCAGGGGCTTATGCTTGGGGGAATTTCAGGGGTTACACCCACTGAAGTGGTAATTCTGGGTGCCGGAACGGTGGGCGAATATGCCACAAGAGCTGCCCTCGGGCTGGGAGCATCCGTTAAGCTTTTTGACGATTCCATTTACAAACTCCGGAGATTGCAAAATGATATTGGCATTCGCCTGATCACCTGCACCCTTCAACCGAAAGAACTCCACAAAGCCCTTAAAACAGCCGATGTGGTTATCGGGGCAATCAGGGCTCCTCATGGCCGAACCCCCTGTGTTATCACCGAAGAAATGGTAAATGGAATGAAATTCGGCTCTGTGATAGTGGATGTTAGCATTGATCAGGGAGGTTGTTTTGAAACTTCGCAGGTTACCAATCATCAATCGCCTGTGTACACAAAATATGGGGTAATTCATTATTGCGTTCCAAATATTCCATCGCGTGTGGCCCGTACGGCTTCTCTGGCACTAAGCAATATTTTCGCTCCAATTTTTTTAAATATGGGCGAGGAGGGAGGCATTAACAACGTTTTAAAAAGGGACAAAGGGGTGCGAAACGGGGTGTATGTTTTTAACGGAATGCTCACCAACCAGTTTTTAAGCGAAATACTAAAATTGCCTTATAAGGATATTAATTTAATTATCGCATCGGTTTTTTAAAAATAACTTGGGCGTTCCCCGATAAAAAATCGGGGCCGGGCTTTCCGCTGCAATCTTCCCGATGAAAAATCGGGAAGTATTTCCGCTTCAATCCCTAACGCGAATTCGCAAATAATTTGATCCCTTTCCTAAAATCCTGCAAAAAATCCATTCTTATTTATGTTTATCAGAAGACTATTTCTTTACTTCATTGGTTTCTTCTTCGGAAGCATTTTGGTTTATTTTTTATTTTTTAATAATCAAAACCGTAGTTTTTTTCCCTCGGGAATTGTCCTCGATTCGCTGGATTCCAAAAAAATCATCATCGAAAAAAAAATTGACTGTTACCTTTCCTGCTGCAAAGTTACCGAGGTCAATCTTAAAAATTTATTAAAAAAAGGGGATGTTAATTTTTCTGAGAGCAGTCCGCGCGATACCCCAAAAAAATATGTGGTTGAAATAGAAACACCTGAAAATCTGAAATTAAAACTCACGTTCGAAATTGGAAATGCAAACGCAAAACTCATAGGGGTTAAAATTCCTTCTGAAATAAAGGGCTGTGGTTGTGATGGGTAATTCTTAAAAATTGGCCACAAAGTTTACAAACATGTATTTAATATTTGTTAGCCGCTAGTTTATTAGCACCTTTCTAACTTGAAACTTTGGTGCAATGAACGAATTAGCAACTGCAAATAAATATTGAAAAAATTGAGCGCATGAAGAAAATTAAATTCCAAATCATTTCAACAGAATTGCTTGAACAATATTGCAAGCAAGTGGATAAGGAATTACAAAACAATTTTGATAAATTAGTTGATGCCGAAATTTCAACAGAGAATTTCAGTTTTTATAATTCGGTAGCATCGGTTTTTTCAAGTAAAATCGAAGGAGAAAATATTGAGTTGGACAGTTACATCAAACATAAAAAATTCGGCATAAAATATTTGCCCGACTACACAAAAAAAATTGATGACTTATACAGTGCTTATACTTTTGCCAAAACTAACTTGTTGAACAAAGCCAACCTCAGCGAGGCACATAAACTGTTGAGCAAACACATTGTTGCTAAACATCAACAAGGCAAGTTTCGAACACAAAACATGTATGTAACCACACCTGATGGAAAAATAGAATACGTAGCAACCACACCTTTTGAAGTGAAAGGCGAAATGGAAAAAATTTACCACGACATTCAATTGCTTTTGAAAACAGAATTAACCATTCAGGAGGTTTTCTTTTTTGCCTCAATGATTCATTTGGTGTTTGTTAAAATTCATCCTTGGAATGATGGCAATGGCAGAAGCGGTCGACTTTTAGAGAAATGGTTTTTAGGGCAAAAACTTGGAGACAGGTCATGGTTTGTTCCAAGCGAAAGAAACTACTATGAGCAACACCAAACCTATTACAAAAACATTCGGGCACTGGGTTTAGAATATTCTTCCCTTGATTACGGCAAAGCGCTTCCGTTTTTACAAATGCTTCCAAATTGTTTGAATCAGGATTTTCATAATTAAAAGATTTACAAGGTTGATTTGACAATAGGTGAAATAAAAAACAAAATAAATTATTTTTTATGAAGGAATTGAAGCAGGATAACAAAAGCATCAGTTGTTTAATTTTCAATTGTTATAAAACCCTCTGAGAAGCTGTCTAAATTTAAACACGATCTAAGTCTGAAAATCGTAAATAAATTCTGAATTTAAAAAAAAGCACCATGAACCTTCTTTACATCAAAGCACTCCACATAATTTTTGTTGTAACCTGGTTCAGCGGCCTTTTTTATATTGTAAGATTATTTATTTACCATGTTGAGGCCAAACAAAAACCTGAACCCGAAAAAAAAATTTTGCTTGACCAGTTTAAGTTGATGGAATATCGCCTTTGGTATTTTATTACTGTTCCTTCAATGTATCTCACGCTATTCACCGGCATCTGGCTGGCATGGGGGTTTTTTGCAGATATCGGAAATTATCCCTGGCTTATTTTAAAACTTTCACTGGTTTTGGGTTTGGTCTTATACCATTTTAAATGCGGTAGTATTCTCAGGAAACTAAAAAGTGATCAACCCACTCTTTCCTCTTTTCAAATGCGTTTGTTAAATGAGGTTGCAACTTTGTTTTTATTTGCAATTGTATTTGTTATTGTTCTTAAAAATTTATTCGATTGGATGTGGGGAATTGCAGGGTTGGTTTTGCTTGGCATAGGTTTTTGGCTTGTTGCAAAATGGTATAAGAGCAGGAGGGAAAAAATAAAAAACTGAGTTTGCAAAAAAACTTTACCAATACCCTCATTTATAAAATTGTTTTTTCTCTGTGAAACTCTTTCAATTTCTCCTTTTTCTCGGTGTTTAAATTTTTTTTTCCAGATATCCAACAGTGCAAATTCAGTATTGCCCAGGGTTTTGATGACAGAAACTATAATGAAAACGGGATGAATTATCGCATTATTAAAATCCGCTTTGAAGCAAAAAAATCATTATTCCTGGAATGTACAGACGCCCAAATTGGGCGTCTCTGACATACCTAAAAAAATCAATTTAACGAGACAATTTTTCCCGTTTCATGTATAAATCCCCCAAAAATTATCCCGTTTGATTTTATATTTTTGCATGTTATGACAAAACTCAAACTCCAAATTACTCCCATTCAACAATGGCTTCCCAAAGCTAAAAGACCCATTGTTATCAGCGGGCCCTGCAGCGCTGAGAGTGAAAAACAAGTTTTATCCACCGCTGTTGCTTTGGCCAAAACCGGTAAGGTAGATGCTTTGCGAGCCGGCATTTGGAAACCCCGCACCCGTCCAAATTCTTTCGAAGGCATGGGGGAACCTGCTTTAAAATGGCTAAAGGATGCAGGTAATGCCACAGGTTTGCCTGTAACCACGGAGGTGGCGAACGCTCAGCATGTAGATCTTGCGCTTAAATATGGAATTGATATATTATGGATAGGAGCAAGAACAACGGTAAACCCATTTTCGGTGCAGGAAATTGCCGATGCCCTTAAAGGAGTTGACATTCCGGTAATGGTAAAAAATCCCGTTAACCCCGATCTCCAGTTGTGGATAGGTGCCCTCGAACGCATTAATCAGGCGGGTATTACAAAAATTGCCGCTATTCACCGGGGCTTTTCATCCTTCGAAAAATCTCCTTTTCGCAATTCGCCCAAATGGGAATTACCCATTGAACTAAAAACCCTTTGCCCCGACCTTCCGATTATTTGTGATCCCAGCCATATTGCCGGAAACAGGGAACTGCTCTCCTTTATTTCTCAAAAGGCACTCGATCTGGCTATGGATGGAATAATGGTTGAAGCCCATATTCATCCTCAAACGGCTATGAGTGATGCTGATCAACAGATTACACCCGAAAGGCTGGCCGTTATTCTTGGCGACCTTGTGGTTCGCGAAAGTGTTTCAAAGAATTCTGAATTTAAAAATCAGTTGGATCAGTTGCGCAAAATTATTGATGAACTGGATGAAGAAATTGTTCAAAAGCTTTCATCAAGAATGAAGATTGCGGAAAAAATTGGTGCCTATAAAAGGGATCAGAATGTAACCATTTTACAGGTTAAACGGTGGGAGGAAATTTCGAACCGCTGGCTGGCCCTGGCCCAGGCACTTGGACTGAATGATGAATTTACAAAAAAACTTTTGCAGTTAATTCATAAAGAATCCATCCGCATGCAAACAGGAGTGATGAACAGTGAACTTGCAGGGTAAATTTTTTAAAAAAATATATTTCCCAATGACAGCCTCCTCGGATGAATACTTTATGAAACAGGCCCTGAAAGAGGCGCAGATTGCTTTTGAAAAGGATGAAGTTCCGGTGGGGGCTGTAATAGTTTGCAATAATATGATAATCTCAAGGGCACACAATCTTACCGAAAGGCTAAACGATGTTACCGCCCATGCCGAAATGCAGGCCTTTACCGCGGCTTCAGATTCACTTGGAGGAAAATACCTCAATGAATGTACGCTTTATGTTACTCTTGAACCTTGCATCATGTGTTCGGGTGCCGCTTTCTGGACCCAGCTGGGGAAAATAGTTTATGGCGCTTCAGATTCTAAACGCGGGTTTAGAAAATTACCTGAAAATATTCTCCATCCAAAAACAAAAATTGTTTCAGGTGTATTGGAAAAGGAATGTGTTGCACTGCTTAAAGAATTCTTTCGGGATAAAAGGTAAAAATATCCTAAAGATTCAATGAAAGGCCATGGACCATTATTTTCTTTGTCCAAAGTACTTTGTTTTATATCTTTGCCATTCGGTATTTTTTTAATATTCAAAACCAAAACTTTACGTATCCTATGTACCCAGAAACACTTGTTGCCCCAATGAGGGTTGATTTAACTTCCGCGGGCTTTAAAGAATTAAAAACACCTTTTCAGGTGGATGAAGTGCTAAATAAAAATGAAGGCACTACCCTTGTGGTGGTAAATTCTGTTTGCGGTTGTGCAGCGGGAATGGCCCGCCCTGCTGTAAAATTTGCCATCGAGAATTCAGAAAAAAGGCCAACTAACTTAACTACAGTTTTTGCCGGGGTAGATACCGAAGCCACCATGCATGCAAGAAAATTCATGCTTCCCTTTCCCCCTTCATCACCTTCCGTTGCTCTTTTTAAAGATGGCAAACTTGTTCATTTTATTGAAAGGCATCAGATAGAGGGAAAAAGTGCCGAGATGGTTGCCGAAAACCTGATGGCCGCCTTTGAAGAGTTTTGCTGATTTTTGAGCTTTTCTCTTTAGACTTTTGGTTTGGGGCTTTTTTTAAATTTGGACAAAAACGGGTTTAAAAAATATTACTGCCTCCCAGCCCCATTTTCCAAAAGAGTTTTATTCATCAGATCGAAAACTCTTTTTTTTAGTTCGGGCAAATCATTTTCTGTCATTCCCTTTGTTTCTATGCTCTCATGAACAATTACCCGGGTAATTCCCGGCCCTGCTTTCCCCTTAAATAAAATGCTTCCCTGAAGAATTTTCCAGTTTCCAATAAATGTAATAGGAACAATGGGCACTTGTTTTTCAATAGCAAGTTTAAATGCCCCGTTTTTAAATGGATTTAGAACAGGGGCATTGTTTGGAATGGTGGCTTCAGGAAAAATAAGTACCGAATTCCCTTTTTCTATTTCTTCACATGCCTGCATAAATGCTTTATGTGAACCCATTTTACTGCTGCGGTCAACAAGGATGTTCATTCCACGGGTAAAAAAATTATGAAAAAGGGGATAGTTTTCAATTTCTTTCTTTCCCATAAAAATAAAAAAATCTTCAACCACCCGGAAAACCAGAGGGATATCGAGGTAAGAGGAATGATTTGGGCAAATCACATAGGGTTTTCGTAAAGGTTTTTTTTCCACCCGGGTAACAAGCATTATTATTCCCCCGGCAATTTGCAGCAAGAGTACATGAAAGCGAACGATTTGAATAGTGATCGGATGCCATTTTTTTTTTAATAAGGAAAGATAATAAAATGGAAATATTAACAGAAAGGAAACCACAAATATCAGGATGGCATAAATTTTATAAACAGCTCGTGGCAACCAGAGTAAAATATCCATTTTTGTTTTTGAAAAAAAGATTTCAAAGGTAAAAAATTAAAATTAAGTTTTTGGGGTACACGAAATTCTTATAATTTTAGCGGCAAATTTTATTAAAATGAAAAAAGCAGTTTTGATTGCCGGAGCGGGTATTATTTTCTTACAGGTTTTTTCCAAAACAGAGGAACCAATAAACGTCCCTTCAAAAATTGAAGAAGTAACAGTTTTTTTAAGCTCTGCCCAAATTAAAAGCCGGGCCGAAAAATTAATTGAAACCGGAACTTCTACTCTTGTGTTCGAAAATCTTTCACAATATATAGATGCCAACAGTGTGCAAGTGGAGGGCTATGGGCCTTTTACCATTCTTTCTGTTTCTCATAGAATGAATTATTTGAACGATTCAAAAAAACCTCAAAATATTATTTCTTTGGAGGATTCGCTTTCCGAGTTAAATACCAAACTCGAGTTGAATAAAGGACTGGCAAATATTTACGAACAGGAAAAATCCCTCCTCGATGCCAATAAAAATGTTAAGGGACAAAACAGTAATTTAACCTCTGAGGATTTAGAAGATATTGCTGATTTTTTCAGGTTGAGAATGTCTGATATCATGCTTAAAAAAATTGAACTCATTAAAATTGCAAAAGAATTAAACGACCAGATATCCAGAATTCAAAATCAGTTAAATGAGTTTAATGCAAAACGAAACCAGCCCACCAGTGAAATTGTGGTTGAAGTTTCATCCGATTCGAGGGTAACGGCTAAGTTTAATCTAAGTTATGTTATAAATAATGCAGGATGGAGTCCCGCTTACGATATCCGGGTTAAAGATACCCAAAGTCCGGCTGCGTTAAATTACAAAGCCAATGTTTATCAGAATTCTGGGATGGACTGGGATAATGTTAAACTGAATCTTTCTACGGGCAACCCATCCTTAAGTGGAACCAAACCCCAAATGCAGCCCTGGATATTAAACTTTC
>JAHEZO010000143.1 GCA_023250995.1 Flavobacteriales bacterium
GAGTTTAAGTTAAAATTCTCCAAAAAGGTAATAGCCGACACTTATAGCAAATTAAAAGTTAAGGTTATTACTTCTGCCTTAAAAGAAAATTGGTTTGAAATGAATCTGAGTTATGACCCTGCAACGGTTCAGGAAAAAAATGGAAGAATGGGTTCGGGTGACGGGCTTTTTATCCGGAAAACCAACATAGGATTTCAAGAGGTTCCAATGAGCGATTTTATTTTTCCAACCCCTCCGGAAGAGGAAAAAAAATACCTGCAGGAGATTTTTGGCAAAAATGTTATGGATGTTCATTCCGAAAAAGAAAAAATTTTTATCCTCGCGCAAGAGGTAATTGATTTTCTTGAACCTTACCGGGGAATTCCGGGAAGTGAAATGGATACCCTTTCGGCCGTTGAGCAAATTATGAAATTAAAAGCAGGAAAAGAAAAAGTGTATTGCGGAAACATTGCCGAAATTTTTCTGGCCGTATGCTCATCATACAATATTCCGGCTAGGAAAATCGGACTTGGAAACACGTATGACGATTCAAAAAATCCGACTATTTTTCATTCTGATTACCACACTACCGTTGAAGTTTTTAACCGGGATGAAAATTACTGGCAACTAATTGATTTGACTTTTTACCTCCTGGCCGCAACTTTTGAAAATGGAAAACCAATGAACTTCATTGACTTTTTTTATCTCCTGAACTCGGGCGAACAAAGCGATAAAATGATTGTTTCGGAATACGACCCCTTCAAAAAAATAATTAATAGCCTAAAGATTGCCGATGCAAAAAACTATTCGCCTCTGATGGATTATTACAAACAAAACCAAAAGTTTTGTTTTGCTCATAAAAATGGTTTTTATTCCTACTGAACTAAATGTTTCAATCTTTAAAGGGTAAAACTTTTTTTGCTTTTTTTATTGTAACTCACTTTTTGCTTTCTTCTTTTTATCTTGACTGGCAGCAGAGATGGAACTCTACCTCAAGAATGCTAACCTTGCTTTCGGTATGCCATTATCACACTTTGAACATTGACCTGTTTCATGAACGCACCGAAGATAAATGCTTTGTTAACGGCCATTATTATTCTGAAAAAGCACCACTACCGGTCATAATCACAATCCCGTTTTATTTCTTTTTTAAGAGCACTGCCGATTTAACACCTGACCAAAACGGATTAATTGGAAAATGGGCTTACATAACCGGAGATATTCTTTGCGGAGTTGTTCCTTTTGTTTTTTTAATTTCGGTTTTGCTTTATAAGTTGCAAAGGGAGAAATCCATTATTCCTACTTATTTTCTTGCAACCCTTCCCATTTATTCTTCATTTGTATTTCTTTACTGCGGGGCTTTTATGAGTCATTTGTTAGCCGGAGCTCTCTTGCTTTCATCCTGGCTATTATTAAAAGATGCAAAAAAATATTTCCTTTCGGGAGTGTTTGCCGGCTTTGCTTTTCTTTCCGATTTTCCCCTGGGAATTTCAATTCCCATTTTTGCCTTTGGGATTTTCTCCAAAGAAAAATCTTTAAAAAAACCTTTTGAATTTATTTTGGGTTTCCTTCCCTCTCTTTTCTTCCTTTTCGCATTTAATTATTTTGTTACGGGAAATCCTGCAAAATTGCCTTATCAATTTGTTTCAAACGAGGCTTTTGTGGGAGCCCGGAACACCCTTGGCTTTACGGGGATTCATATTTCTGCCCTCTGGAAAATGCTTTTTAGTGAGTACCGGGGCATTTTTCTTTATTTCCCGATTTTTATTTTAATCATGTTTGAGTTCACTAAAAGTTGCTTTGCGAAAAGAAAAATTACTATTAACCCCACTTTATTTTCATTTGCAGTACTTTTTTACTTGCTAATTTGCACTCACAAAATTTGGTGGGGGGGCGCTTGCATCGGTCCACGCCATCTAATTCCTGTCTCAATTCTTGTTGCTTTTGAAGGAATTCGATTTCTTTCCCGTAATAAATTTTCTGGATGGGGGTTCTATATTCTTATGCTTTCAGGTTTGGTTTGTTCATGGATGGCCGTTTCAACAGCGGGGTACCGGATTGCGGATGAAATTGAAAATCCTTTCACTAAAGGCGTTTTTCACTGGTTCATCGAAGGAAAATTTAACCCCGGTAATATTCTCACTCTGTTTTTTAACATTTCGCCAAAATTTGCTGCATGGATCTGGCTTTTATGTTTTGGTGGACTTTCCATAATTTTAAATAAATGGTTTCAATGGGCTGTCAAATAAAATATCAATTTTGCCGTTGAAGGGGAACAAATAATTTGGCTTTTGTAACAAATCCGCCTCGGGCAGAAATGCTTTATCACCAAAGCAAAAAATCCCGTAAATATTAATTTTGACAAATACTTTTCATCTTTTGGCCCCATTGGTAATTATAAAACAAAAAGGTTCTTTCTGCATTGCAGCGCTAATTATTCTCCTCTTAAACTTCAACAATGGTTTCTCGCAGAAACTTGCTATTGGGCAATGGCGCGATCATTTGCCCTATCACCGGGGAAGGGTAATTACCGAATCGCCAGAAAAAATTTTTTGTTCTACCCCCTATGCGGTTTTCTCTTTTAATAAAGCTGATAAAACCATAGAAAGAATTTCTAAGGCAGGTGGCCTTTCTGATGTGGGAGTAAGCACCATTAAATATCACCCCAAAACCGGAAACCTGATAATTGCCTATAACAATGGGAATATCGATTTATACAATGATGGAACCATCACCAACATAAGTGATATTAAAAGGAGTTTGATTACCGCTGGAAAAAACATTAACCGGATTACATTTGTAAATAACCTTGCATATCTTTCGTGCGGATATGGTATTTCTATTCTCGATGAATCCAAAGAAGAGATAAAAGAATCTTATATTATCGGGACTGACGGAACCTATTTAAACGTAAACGATATAGCATCTGACGGAACAAAACTTTTTGCAGCCACAAGTGATGGAGTTTATGTTGCTTCCCTGAGCAATCCGAATCTTGCAAACTATAACTCATGGATAAAAGCCACCACTCTTCCCCCAGGAAATTATTCGCAGGCAGAATTTTTCCTGGGAAAAACTTATGTAAATTTTAACAGCACATCTTATGAATCAGATTCGGTTTATGAGTACAGCAGCGGCACCTGGTCTAGAAAATCTCAAATTGTTTCGGTAGATGTTTTGAATATGAATGTTGCTTCAGGTAAAATTGCCATCACTACAAACTGGTTAGTTTTGGTTTTTGATGCCACATGGAATTTAATTGAAAAAATTGATACGTATCAAACCCCCAGGAACATTGAGCCTAGAGATGCCATTTATGGTGAAAATAATTTTATCTGGATAGCAGATAACGTTCAGGGTTTAATTAAACATTCGGGATCACAAATTAATGACCAAATTATTCCTAATAGTGCAGCCAGCACCTTTTCTTACCAAATGGATTTAAAAGACGGAAAACTGTGGGTTGCCAATGGAAAAAGAGCGAAAAGCAATGGAAATAACTGGTACCTCTTTGACGGAATGATGCATTTTGAAAACGAAAAATGGAGTGCCATTAACCGCGAAACCACTCCCGGTGGTGATACCATTTACGATGTGATAGCAGCCGCCATTGACCCTTCGGACAGCAAGCGGGCTTTTCTGGGCGCCATTGGTCAGGGAGTTTGGGAAACTTATGAAGGGAAAATTACAAATCATTTTAACGAAAAAAACAGTTCACTCAGGCAGTTTCCAAGTTCCGGCTGGTACCACCTTGGAGTTTCCGGATTAGATTTCGATGCCCAAAACAATCTCTGGGTGGTTAATACCCGGGTGGAAAACGGACTTTCTGTAAAAACCCCTGCAGGGGAATGGAAATCTTTTGCAATTCCATCTCTGGCAAATCAGCAATATATCGGAAATATCATTGTGAATCAGTCGGGCCAAAAATGGATTGAATTGCCCAACAAAGGAATTGTGGTTTTTGATGATAATGGTACCCTTTTCAATGCCTCTGACGACAAAAGTGTTTTGCTGGGAAGTGGTGAAGGGTCGGGTGGTCTCCATAACCTCGCCATTAGATGTTTGGCAGAGGACAATAGCGGGAGAATATGGGTTGGTACCGAAGAGGGAATTTCCGTTATTAACTCTCCCGGAAATGTTTTTTCGGGTGGTGGGTTTGATGCACAACGTATTCTGGTTACTCAGGGTGGTTATACCGGATATTTACTCGAAACCGAAACCGTTACCGCCATTGCGGTTGACGGAGCAGATCGCAAATGGGTAGCCACCGATGGAGCCGGAGTATTTCTTTTATCTCCTGATGGCACAGAACAATTACTTCATTTTACGCAGGAAAACAGTTCCCTGCTTTCAAATTTTATTTCGTGCATTGCCATAAATAATAAATCAGGGGAAATTTTTTTTGGAACAGAGGATGGAATTTGTTCCTATAAAAGTGATGCCACCGGGGGGCTGGAGGAATTCAATGACGTATATGCTTATCCAAATCCTGTTCAATCCGGCTATACAGGACCTGTTGCCATAAAAAATTTGGTAACCGGTGCTATTGTTAAAATTACGGATGTGAGCGGTTCTTTGGTTTATGAAACCACCGCCTTGGGTGGCCAGGCAATTTGGTATGGTAAAGACTCAAAGGGGAAAAGGGTTAAATCGGGAGTTTACCTGGCCTTTTGTTCTAATAATGACGGAACAAAAAACATTGTAACCAAAATTCTTTTTATGCAATGATTTATAAATGCCTCGGAATAGTTCTTCACCGTATAAAATATTCCGAAACCAGTGTAATATCAAAAATTTATACCGAGCGTTTTGGTATGTGCTCCTTCCTGGTACAGGGAGCCAGAAAAAAAAACGCTGCTTCAAAGGCCAATCTTTTGCAACCCCTCTCGCTGGTGGAACTGGTTGCTTACCATAAAGAAAATTCGGGTTTGCATAAAATGAAAGAATTAAAAAATGATTACACTTTTGGTTCCCTGCAGGATAATATTGCTAAATCTACAATTGCACTTTTCCTCTCTGAAATGATGGTTCGGAGCATTGTGGAAGAAACCCCGAACAAACCCCTTTTTAATTTTTTGTACCAGAGCGTTAAAGAACTCGATTCAATTGAAAATCCAACCTCTTTCCATCTGTTATTTCTGGTTAAGCTTAGCAAATTCCTCGGCTTTTTTCCTCACAAAAGTTCTGGCCAACTTCCGCAAAATAATGGGATTGAAAATTCTGGTTCGGATAAGGAACCGGAAGGGACTGAAAAATTTTTCCCATCAGAAGAACTTGAGGGGTCGCTTTTTTTTGACCTACCGGAAGGAAATTTCGTAAATAAAAAACCTGCCCATACTTATTATTTAAATCCCGTACTTGCTAAAATTTTTTTGCAGCTAATTCAATTGGAATTTGCCGACCTGAACGAATTTTTTATTGAAAGGAAAAACAAAAAATTTCTGCTTGAAAAAATAATTGACTATTACCGCCTCCACATTTCAGGACTGAAAGAAATTAAATCTTACCGTGTTCTTGAAGAGGTGATGATGGGTTGAATTATCATGCCATTCGGAAGGTTCGATTATGGGAGGATTTAAGCCGGAAGCCGAAAGCCGGAAGACGGAAGACGGGAGTCGGAAGTCGGAAGACGGAAGCCTAAAGTCGGAAGACCGAAACCGGGAGCCGGAAGAAAAAAATGAAAAAAAATCTTTTTTTTTAGGGTTAAAATAGGCGTTATACCAATTAAATATTTATTTTAATTTCTTCCTTCCCGCACCCATGATCCCTGAAGGAACCAGCCCACTTACTCTTGAGCGTTGATCCCTTAAGGGAAAAAAGGGTGAGGATAGGAAAAGATTGTTTAATATGTCTAAATGGTATTCGGCATATATTGTAGTTTAAATTCCTGCCGTTATTGACCATACCACGGTTTGCCGATACAAAGCACTACGGAGTTCACGCAACAATTTTCCATAGGTGAACCAGGTGGTCCATTTATTAAACGGGGTAGTTACGCGAGCTTTAATAGGTTAATAACTGAAGTTACGCAAAAACATTAAATTCCAAAATACAAATAATATTCAATATCAAAATTTCAATTATCAAACCGTCTGCTAACTTGATTTTTCCATTATTGCCGAAAAAATCTTCATAAGCGGTTTAGAATTTTCTTTATTGGTAATTGGAATTTTTTTGCAATTTGATTATTGTTATTTGTTATTTAACATAAAGATGTGCGTAACATCAGTTAATAAATATAATATTAAAAAAAAAGGTTTGCATTTATTATCCTGCCACAAAAACACAAAAGCTCTAAATCCCTAAAAATTTTTGGTGGGATTTTGTGTTTTAGCGATTTGGTGGCTTTGTTTTTTAACAAAAATCTTCCAGGAACCAAGACTTCGGGAACCAGAAGAAAAAATTAAAATTATATTGATATCCTTTGAACTTTTTTGGTGGGACTTTAGACTTGGGTCTTATTCAAAATTTGAACAAAAATATGTCCCATAGGTATTGTTTATGACACATCTCATATTTTCAGGAGGGAGAACTGCGGATATTCGGCAAGAAATTTTTCCTGAAAATGAAAAATAAAATAAAAAAAATGTTTCCCGGGGCCTACATTCCTTACGGTACCTGGGGTTGCAGCTATTTTCCTGCCTGGCAAACTTCGCCCATGGCCGAAGTAAATATAGGCCAGTTTGCCGGTGAAGCAATGGCTCTTATCATGAGCAAGCGTAAAGTTCCTCTTATAAATCTCGATTACCTGATTATTGGGTCTACCGTTCCCTGGCATTTTAAATTCTGGAACGCAACTGTTGTTGCAGCATGCATGGGAAAAAGATTGCCCGGTTTCCAGATGGAGCAGGCCTGTGCAACCGGTCTGCAGGCTGTGATATTAGCCGGTGCGCAAATTCAAAGTGGAGCGAGCGATGCAGTTGGGGTTCTCACCTTTGACCGCACCAGCGATTCTCCGGTGGGGGTTTTTCCTGAGAGGAGAAGCTACAAACGCACCGAGGTCATTGCTGATGTATGGGATAATTTTGGTTTTGATCCTTCCACCGGAAAAGCCATGCTCAGTGCGGCAGGGTTGGCAGCAAGAAAATATAAAATTGAAAGAAACGAAGTAGATGAACTTACATGCCACCGTTACGAACAATATTTTAACGCGAAGGAATCAGGATTTCTTGAACGCCTTGCTTTCCCGTTTGAAGTGCTGAATGTTCAGGGAAAATCTGCAGGGTGGATTACCGGGGATGCGGGTGTGAAAAAAATTTCGATGGATGCCTTGCGTGCCATGCGCGAACTTGATTCATGTGTTACAGGCGGCACACAGACACATGCAGCGGATGGAATGGCAACGCTACTGGTTACTACAAGGGAAAAAGCAAAACAACTGAGCAAAAAACCCGAAATAGAAATTTCTTTTGTAGCCAAAGCTGAAGTTAGAACAAACCCTTCCCTTATGCCCGAAGCACCTGCCCTGGCAGTTCAAAAACTTTTGAAACAAACAGGACTATCCATGCAGGAAATTAAAGTGGTAAAAGACCACAACCCTTTTGCAGTAAACGATGTAATTTTTTCAAAGGTTCTGAATTTCGACTGGCACAAAATGAACAATACCGGAAGCCCGCTTGTTTTTGGTCATCCGCAAGGACCAACACTCACCAGAGTTCTGATTGAAGCTTTGGAAGAAGCAGTGGATTTGGGTGGCGGATATGTGCTTGTGTTCGGATGTGCGGCAGGCGATGTGGGAATTGCGGCAATTTTTCATGTGGGATAAAAACAAAAAATTTTTCAGTTATGGTTTCAATGCGGCAATCAACTCTCGAAACGCTCGGACTGGGAACGGTGCTTGAAATATTCAGGAACGGAAAGCTTCCTGTGGATACGGAGGACCTTGTAACAAAAGTTTTTGGAAAACCGGGAGAACGGGGATCAATGGTTATTTCAGGAGCTGGCGGAATTGTGGGTGCAGGAAAACTGATGCAGTTTGCCTCGCGGCTTCTGCCTTACAATATTCCAATAGTTGCCCTGGACATTGCCGGATCTCCCGATGGCATTGGGAAACAATACCCGGGTTTAGTAAATGCATTCGGAAAAGAATTTGCCGACAACATCATGAAAAATATTATCCGGCTTACCTACGATGGGAAAAATCTTCCGGAAACACTTAATTTGTACAAACCAAAATTTTTGCTCGAAGCCATCCCCGAAATTGCGGAATTAAAAAAAATGCATTACCAACTTTTCAGAAAACAATTTCCGGGCATCACAATCTATTCTGTTACTTCCGGATTTCCATCCTCGCAACTCGGAGCAAACATTGCCCACCCTGCTTTTCCGCATGAGATAAATAAAATATTTGAAATCGTTGAAGACCGGCCCTCCGCAAGCACACAACTTCTTTGGTCGCTTGGATTGATACCCATTAAGGTGAGCGATGACTGGTCATTTGTATTGGATGTTTTCTTCTGCGGGCTTATGCTTGCAGGCCTTAGGTACAATGAAAAAACCAACACACCTTTCTGGAAAACGGATAAATACATTCGTCAATTGCTTGGGCCGAATCCTTTCCGCGCGCATGATGCCATTGGGGCGAAAGGAGCAAACTTCCTCACGTGGTCTTGTCTTCATCACCTGAGTAAAAATTATGGGGAACTTTTCACCCCAACACAATCTCTTTCAGAAAGAAAAGACAGCGGACAAAGTTGGTACCCGCCCGATCACTTCCGGCCAATGGTAAACTGGAAAAAGGATAAAGAGGAGGATGAAATTCTGAAAACCATGATTCTTGGCCCGCTGTTTCAGATGGCTTCAATCATGCTCCACGAAAAAAGAGCAAACCTTTCTGCCATGAATGCCATTGATGAACTTTGCGCACAATTTACCAAAGGGTTGCTTTCTACCTCAAGAAGCATGGGAGAGACCCAGGTGATAGGCCTGGTTAAAAAATATCACAAGCTGCATCCCGCATCTGCAAAAACAAAATGGTATCCCGAAGAATATAAAAAGATGAACTCACCCGAATGGCAGCAACTTTATGTAAATGCTGAGCACGATGGAAATGCCGGGGTGATAACAATTTCAAGAGAAAGTTACAACAGCGATGTGAATGCCGAACTCAACTTTGCCATAGACTGGCTGAAAAAAAACAAAATCCATCGGGTAATTGTTACCTCCGATTTTCATTTCTCTACTCAAATGGTGGGAGCCGATACGAATGAGTTTTTTCCTGCCATTATAGAAGCAAAGGAAGGCGAGCGGCTTGCCTCTGAATGGTCGGCCACAACACGCAGATTATACCGGGAGTTTGAAATATCGGTGGGTTTTGTAAATGGGAAACGATGCATGGGGGGCATGCTGGAACTTATGATGCACTGCCATTATCTTTTGGCCGTGGATAACACCAAATTTTCGATGCCGGAAGTCACCCTTCCGGTGGTTCCGGGAATGGAGGGCTGCCATTGGGCCTTCCGCAAAGCGAAAAAAGAAGACAGAAAAAATCTTTTAGCAATGCTTTTAACCGGAAATTCAATTCAGGCAAAAGAAACCATTGGCTGGCTTTGTGATTATTCGGGTAATCTTGAAAACTGTTTAAAAAAAGCATGGCAAATTTTGCAGGTAGGAACTTCTGTTCTTCCCCTGAGAAAAGTAGAAGAAAAATCATTGGGCGAAGTTCCCATTGATGAAAATCTAATTGCCGGTGCAAACGGATTGGGGGAGGCAATGAAAGCCATTGCGGAATGTGTGAAAGCATCATGCAACACCACTCTTGATAAAGCCATAAATATTCAGGCAAAACACTCAGCCGGTTTTATGGTAACAACTCATTGCCGGAAAGGAAGGGTTGGGATTGAATATGATAAAATGCAGGGGAATTAATCATTTCAAAGACCATCCAAACAAGCCTTCAAAAACAAATATTACTTCCCCGAAACCGGGTTGTTATTATCAGTCAATATTCCCAAAAATTGAAAGTTGAAAAATATTAGTTTGCTGAATG
>JAHEZO010000144.1 GCA_023250995.1 Flavobacteriales bacterium
CTTTAAGTTCAGCAGCAATCTTTCAAATTTAATCTGGAGCACTTACCTTGGAGGTAACAGCAAGGATGCCGCCTATTCAATTAAAGTGGATTCTTTAAATGATGTTTATGTATCGGGAGGTACTTCATCCCAGGATTTTCCGACAGATCCATCCTCTCTCCATCCCTCCTATATGGGTGGAATTACAGATGGTTTTATTGCAAAAATAAAAAGCGATGGTTCACAATTGCTGAATTCTTCTTTCATAGGCACAACGGCTTATGATCAGTGTTATTTTGTTGAACTTGATGAAGACTTAAATGTATATCTGGTTGGACAAACCCTTGGAAATTTTCCTGTTTCATCAGGAGTTTATTCAAATGCAGGCAGTCCGCAGTTTATTATTAAAATCACCAATTCACTCGATTCGGTTTTTTATTCTACCATTTTCGGGAATGGGAGCTTAAGTAAAGTGAATATTTCTCCTGCGGCATTTTTAGTGGATGATTGTCAGAATGTATATGTTTCGGGTTGGGGTGCAAGTATTTTACAAAATACGCCACTGACCGGAATGCCCATAACATCGGATGCATTATTTCCCAATTCACCCAATGGGTTTGATTTTTATCTTTTTGTTTTATCCAGAAATGCATCATCCCTGATTTATGCAACCTATTTTGGCGGAAACCAAAGCCGGGAGCATGTAGATGGCGGAACAAGCCGTTTTGATAAAAGAGGAGTTGTTTACCAATCGGTTTGTGCCGGTTGTGGCAGTAATTCAGATTTTCCAACTACGGCAGGATCCTGGTCGCAATCGAACAATAGCTTTAATTGCAACAACGGTACATTTAAATTTGATTTTCAGATTGTGCCGGTAGCGAGTTTAACAACATCCACCTCTGATTGCGACAGTTGTACCGGTTCTGCTTTGGCCATAGCATCAGGTGGTATATCACCCTATTCTTTTCTCTGGGATTCATTGGCAAATAATTCAACTACACCTTCGGTAACCGGACTTTGTGCAGGAACATATTTTTTAACCGTTACTGATTCAGTGGGATGCCCCTCTTACAATTCAGTGGATATTTTTGATAATTCATCTCTTTCGTTAAATATTTCGCCAATACAAAACCAGGGATGTTCCGATTCCTGCAACGGTTCGGCCATGGCAGCTGTTTCGGGTGGGCTTTCTCCCTATAGTTATGTTTGGAGTAATTCTGTTAGTTCCGAAACCATCACCGGCTTATGCGCAGGAAATTATTCACTTACGGTTACCGATGCAAACAATTGTCAGCGATTTTCCAATGCTTCAATATTATCTCCCGCCCCTGTAATTTTTGTAAATTTATCCTTCACGAACTCAACTTGTGCCGGTTTATGCAACGGCACTTCCTCCGTTTCCGTTTCGGGAGGTTCTTCTCCATATTTTTATCTGTGGAGTGATGGAGAAAATACTCCGATTGCAACCGGTTTATGTGCCGGCACTGTTGGCCTGACAATTACAGATAATAATGGTTGTCCAATAGATACTTCTTTTGTAATTTCTGGCCCAACAATTATTCAAACTACCACAACCGGTAATTCGGAAAGTTGTTTTAACTCTTGTGATGGCAGTGCAAACGTGATTGTTTCGGGAGGCATTTCACCCTATACTTTTTTGTGGGAAAATAATTCAGATTCGGCTGTTGCAACCGGTTTATGTGCAGGCACAATTTTCATAACTGTAACTGATGCCAATAATTGTAAAAAAGCAGATTCAGCTCTTGTTGGCCCATCTGATTTTTTTACTTCTGTTTCGGGAATTGATAACAGCAATTGCCAAAGCTGCAATGGCAGTGCAATGGTATCTCCTACAGGTGGCCAACCACCTTATAATTATTTGTGGAATGATTCTTCTGCAAATTCAACACTTACCGGATTGTGCGCTGGGGTGTATTATGTTACCATTACCGATTCACTGGGGTGTGATACCACTGAAACCGTAACGATTAATGATCCTTCAAATATGATTTTGCTTCTGACTGATTCAAGCGATTTATTGTGCTTTGAAATTTGTACCGGTGAAGCGGTAACAAGTGTTTCGGGAGGCGCAAGCCCATTCGATTATCAATGGAGTTCAGGTCAAACCACTCCGGGAATTACCGGTTTATGTGCCGGAAACTATTCCCTTACTCTAACTGATGCCAACGAATGTAAAAGATTTTTATCTGTTGAATTATTGCAGCCACCCGAATTAAAATTAACCTCTATTAATTTCACCGGAATTGATTGTTTCGGGAATTGCAACGGAACAGCCGGTTTAAATTTATCAGGAGGTACAACTCCTTATTCTTTTTTGTGGAGTAACAATCAAACTACCTCTTCAATAAATAATCTTTGCTCCGGAAATTATTTGGTAACCATCACAGATAAAAATAATTGTGCCGTGGATACTAATTTGAATATTCCTCAGCCAAATCCTTTGCAAATAAGTACCTCGGCCAGTCCGCAGTTTTGTTTTCTGAATTGCGATGGTAGTGCCACCGTTTCTGTTTCAGAGGGAACTCCCGGATATTCTTATTTATGGAGCAACAATAACACAACCTCATTGGCAACCGGACTTTGCCCCGGGGTTTATTTCATTACAGCTACCGATTTAAATGGCTGTAACATCGTTGATACGGTAGTTGTTGATTCATCTTCTTTTAATCCGCAAACCATTTTTCTTAGTGCCGATACCTTTACTATTTACGAAGGAGAAAGTACCGTTTTGCATGCAGTGTTCGACACTTCGGCAATATTTATCTGGTCACCGTCTCAGGGTTTAAGCAGCACTACCAATCCAAATCCGGTGGCAAATCCCACCATAACAACTACCTATTACTTTACCGTTTCTTCCCCATCCAACCCATTATGTAATTACAGCGACAGCATAACAATTCATGTAATTGAGCAAATTTGCGGAGAGCCCGATATTTATATTTCCAATGCGTTTACTCCAAATAACGACAATAAAAACGATAAAGTTTTTGTGAGAGGAAACTACATAAAAAAAATGCATTTTATAATTTACGACCGATGGGGCGAGAAAATGTTTGAAACCGAAAATCAGGCGGATGGATGGGACGGGACTTTTAAAGGAATGCCATGCGATCCGGCTGTTTTTGTTTATCACCTTACAGTTACTTGTACGGATGAAAAAGAATTTTTTAAAAAGGGGAATATTACTTTGATTAGATGAAGATTCAGAAATTTGAAAATACTATTCCATGGCCTTGTAAGAAGGTAATTTTTCATGCTTTCATTTTTTTTAATTCTGTTTTTTTTATTTATGAAGGATTTACCCAAGACATTCATTTTTCCCAATTTAATGCCTCGCCATTTAACCTAAACCCGGCCCTTACCGGGAGTTTTGAAGGAGCATACAGGTTTATTGGAAACGAAAGAAGACAATGGGCATCGGTAACGGTTCCATATCAAACCTTTGGAATTTCGGCAGATGGGCGAGATTTATTTAATTCAAAACTAAATGCAGGAATTACGGTTTTTTCAGATAAAGCAGGAGATTCGGAATTCGGCACTTTTCAATCGGGAATTAGTTTAGGGTATGCATTAAATTTAAATTCGGATTCATCGCAAAAATTATTTTTTGGTGTATTGCCCGGAATAACACAAAGGAAAGTCAATTATGGAAATTTGCAATTCGATAATCAGTATAATGGAAGAAATTTTGACCCCTCTATTGGAAATAATGAAAACTTTACCCGGGAAAACCGGATATTCTTTAATGCTGCTACAGGAATTTTCTGGACATACAAAATAGCTGAACGGAAAATAATTTCATCCGGAATTTCTCTTTATAATTTGTTTAAACCCGGGCAATCTTATTTTGATAACAACCAAATTCGGCTTGACCGAAGGTTTAATTTTCATGGCCTGGCACAAATAAATTTAAGTGAAAAAATTGACCTTCTGCCTGGTTTTCTTGTAATGAAGCAGGGAAAATTTACTGAAGCTGACATTGGCTCTTCCATTAAATATATTCTGGATGCTCAACCATTTCATTACCGGGCTTTATTTGCAGGCCTTTATACAAGAGCGAAGGATGCCGGATTTATTTCGGTTGGGATGGATTATGATAACTGGAACGCAGGGTTGAGTTATGATATTAATTATTCAAAGCTCAGGCCGGCCAGTAATTTGAGAGGAGGTTTGGAAGTTTCAGTGGTTTACATTATCCGTTACCTCCCTCCCAAAAGGCAGCCCCAAAAAATTTGTCCGGATTATTTGTAGCTCCTATAGGAATCGAACCTATATCATGAGTTCCGGAAACTCACATTCTATCCGTTGAACTAAGGAGCCAAAATAAAAGTTCAAAGATAAAAGGTAAAAGGAAAAAAAGTAAAAGAAATAACGGGGAACTCTTTTCTTTCTACCTAATCTCATTTATTCAAAATCCTCATAAAGCAAATATTTTTTACGATTCACCTTAAAATTTTCTAATTCTGCTTCCCAGCTTTTTCTTATTTCCTTCTCCGGCTTTTCATTTTTCACCTGATTCATTAATTTGTCATTTCCTGAAAGTAAATTGAAGAAATTATTTTTCAGGAAAAATCCTTCTTTATCGGGTGAATTTTTGTAGGCACCCAATAACCAGTTCAAATAAAGTTTGCGGTAATTCCTTATTTCATCCATTTTAATTACGGTTAAATCAAATCCAAAACATTCCTTATTTTCATAGGGGGGATTTTTTGCACCCTCCACACTTTTTGGAATAAATTTATACGTAGAATTTTGTAGGTGAGGATGGCCAAAAACACCAAATGGTTTGTTGGTTCCTCTGCCCACCGATACAATGGTTCCTTCAAACATTCCAAGGGAGGGGTAAAGGTAAACCGACAACATATCGGGTAAATTCGGTGATGGTTTTACAGGAAGGTGATAATAATCTTTATGCGAATAATTTTTACAGGGAATAATTTTCAAATCACTTTTAATACCTCCTGCAAGCCATTTTTCATTGTTTACCATTAATGCCAGTTCCCCGATGGTTAGCCCATAAACCAAAGGGATCGGAAGTACCCCGACAAATGATTTAAAATTTTCTTCCAGAACGGGCCCGTCAACAAAAAATCCATTTGGATTGGGCCGGTCGAGAATAATAATATTTTTCTTGTTTTCTGCACAGGCCTCCATAACATAATACATGGTTGAAATGTAAGTGTAAAACCGCACTCCCACATCCTGAATATCGAAAAGAACAACATCAATATTCTTTAATTCTTTTTGGCCGGGTTTTTTGTGATTTCCATAAAGAGAAATAATGGGTAATCCTGTTTTTCCATCCTTTGAATTTTTAACCAATTCTCCGGCATCTGCAACGCCCCTGAACCCATGCTCGGGTGCAAAAACCTTTTCAATTTTTATCTTCAGAGAGAGCAAGGTATCCACCAGGTGAACTTTTCCAACCATGGAAGTTTGGTTGGCTACCACCGCTACTTTTTTTCCTTCAAGGTATGGAAGGTACTCGCTGATTCGTTCTGCACCAACAATTATTTCTTTCTTTGCATCCTGGGAAAAATTATTCAGCGGAAAAAAAAGAAAAAAAAGAATGAATTTTGAATATTTCATTGCTTCAAGGATATTAAAATCGCAGCGGCTCAAAGATAATGCAATTCAAAAAGGAACGCGCCCCATCATTAAAATTGCCACTTTAAGCATTGCGCTCGGACTTGCCATTATGATTCTTGCCGTGGCAATTGTAACCGGTTTTCAGAATGAAATACGATCGAAGGTTATTGGGTTTGGCTCACATATCACCATTCAGAATCTTAGCATCACTTCTTTTGAATCTTCTCCGGTAAGTACCAACCAGCCATTTTATCCATCCCTTGATACAGTAAGGGGAGTAAGGCATATTCAGAAATTTGGAATAAAAGGGGGAATTATTAAAACCGGGGATGAAGTTTATGGTGTGATGTTAAAAGGCATTGGCCCTGATTACGACTGGAGTTTTTTTAATAAAAATCTGGTGGAAGGATTTCCTCTTAAAATTAATGATTCCATTCGGACCGATCAGGTTATTATTTCAAAAACAATCAGTGATAAACTAAAATTGAAATTGGGAGATTTCTTCAGAATGTATTTTATACAGGAACCGGTAAGACAACGGAAGTTTGAAGTGGCCGGGATTTACAATACGGGGATGGAACAACTCGATAAATTATACATTTTAGCCGATATAAAACATGTTCAGTCGCTCAATGCCTGGCAGGATACCCTGGTAAGCGGATTTGAAGTTTTGCTGGATGATTACAGCACCCTCGAAAAAATGGATGAATTTATTTATACCTATATAGGAATGAACCTCAGCTCAATAAAAATAACCGACCAGTTTAAGGAAATTTTCGGCTGGCTCGAACTACTGGATATGAATGTTTGGGTAATTCTGGTTTTTTCAATTTTGGTGGCCGGGATAAATATGATTACCGCCCTGCTCATCCTGATACTTGAACGTACTCAGATGATAGGGTTGCTCAAATCTCTTGGTGCCAGCAATGGCTCCGTAAGAAAAATTTTTCTTTTTAATGCAGCTTTCCTAATCGCCAGAGGCTTGTTTTGGGGAAATCTCCTTGGAATTTCGCTGGCCCTGATTCAAAAAAATTTTAGCTTTATCACTCTGCCGCAGGAAACGTATTATATCCATGTTGTTCCTGTTAATTTAAATATTGCTCATCTTTTAATGTTAAACGGAATAACATTTATTTTGTGTTTTGTTATGCTTGTTTTACCCTCTTATGTCATAACTAAAATTTCACCGGTTAAAGCAATTAGATTTAATTGAAAATAAAAAATACTTTTGTATCTTATACCGAAATACCCGAAATTCGATTTCATTTGAAAAGCGAAAATGGTTTTTATTAAGAACTAATTTATTAAATAAAAACAATGATCCGTTTTTATAATTTTTTCATTTTTTTCTTTTTTCTTTCCGGGGTTACATCCTTTGAGTCCTTTTCACAAAAAATAGTTGAAAGAGGCGAAATCACCATAAGGAATTATCATCAGAAAGAATACAAGGGAAGTGCACAAAATTTTGGAATTGTTCAGGATACCCGGGGGGTAATGTATTTTGCAAATAATGGAGGGGTGCTTGAATATGATGGGGTTTCCTGGAGGCAGATAAGAATGCCAAATAATTCTATTGTGAAAGCCCTTGCCATTGACGAAAAAGGAATTATTTATGTGGGAGCCCAAAATGAATTGGGTTATCTTGCCCCCGATTCAAGCGGTTTACTTTCTTATTTTTCCCTCCTGAAGTATCTTCCCGATTCACTCAGGAATTTTGAATTTATATGGAAAGTTTTTTCTACCAATAAAGGGGTTTATTTTCAGGCAAGCGATTTTTTGTTTTTATGGAAGGGAGAAAAGATTAAAGTATGGAAACCCGATGCCATTATTCTGAGTAACGGCAGCTACCTCGTAAATGGAAAACTTTATCTGGGTCTATTAAAAAAAGGTCTTTACATTTTAAATGGGGAGGATATTGTTCCGGTAATTGACGGGGAACTTTTTTCGGATAAAGCCATTGCCGACCTGGTTCCAATAGGAAATGAAAAAATTATGGTGGTAACCAAAGAACATGGAGTTTACACTCTGGGTCCCGATGGAATAGAGTTCCAAAATTCAACTTCTATAAAAGGCGGAAGGAGGAGTGAAAAAACAAAAGGGACTAAAATTCCCAAATTCGTTTTTTCTGAGAAAACAGATTTAATTCTTAGGCAGAAAGCATTGTTTAATGTTTTAAAAATAAATGAGAATTTATATGCCTTCGGCACTCAGGGCGATGGAATTATTATTGTTCATAAAGATGGCTACATTGCACAAGCTATTACAAAAGAAGATGGTTTGCAGGATAATATTATTCGATTTCAATTTATTGATGATCACGGAAACCTATGGCTGGCCCTCGATAATGGAATTGCAAAAATTGAAATTAATTCACCCATTACTTTTTTTACTGATAAATCAGGAATAAAAGGAACCATCGAGGCCATTACCCGTTTTCAGGGGAAATTGTATGTGGGTACGCATTCGGGGGTATATTATCTCAACACCAAAAACCTTGCTCAAAACGATTACTCCGGAAAAATTGATTTTGTTGCAGTTCCTAAAATCTCAATGGAATGCTGGGATCTCATTACTTTTAAAAAGGACCATCATACTGCTCTCATTGCAGCATTAAATGACGGGGTGTTTGAAGTTATGCCAGACAACAATATTTCGCTGATTGCAAAATGCATTCCCTGGACTCTTTTCCAATCACAAAAAGACCCTTCCCGAATATATATTGGCCTCGATGACGGATTAATGTCACTTTATTATGATAATGGAAAATGGATTAACGAGGGAAGGGTAAATGGAATAAGCGAACTGATTTTTAAAATTTCTGAAGACAATCTGGGAAACCTCTGGCTGGGAACATTAAAGCAGGGGGTTATTAAACTGAATTTTTATTTAAACTCTGAAATTTCTGCTCTGGTGGGCCGCAAAGGAATACAACGCGACATAAAAATTTTCAGATATAACAAAGAACATGGGCTACCCGAAGGGGATTTTATTGTATTGAAAGAAAATAACGGAAAGCCTTTGTTTGGTACGGATAAAGGTCTTTTCCGATTTAATGAAAAGGAGGAACGTTTTTACCTCGATACCATCATTCTCGAAAAATCCAACCGCCTTTGGGGAATCCACCGGTTAAATACAGATTCTAAAGGAAACCTCTGGATGGTAAATTACAAGGGAAGTGATTTTGAAGTTGGACTTGCAAAACACCTGAATGATTCGAATGTTTTTTGGAACAGCATCCCTTTTGTAGAAGTTTCTAAGGGGATCATTCATTCAATTTATCATGATGAATCCGGTATCGTTTGGCTCGGTGGAGTGGACGGGCTTTACCGCTTTGATTCGAATGTTGAAAAGGATTATACAATTCCCTACAACACGCTGGTACGGAAAGTTATTATCGGTGAAGATTCTCTCATTTTCAAAGGAACAAATTATAATGACAGCGGATTGGTATCAATTCCCCAATCTGAATGGTTTAAAAATGCACTTCCTTTCTCAAATAATTCAATTACCCTTGAATTCGCAGGGCAGAGCTATGAGAATGAATCGGCCACCCTATACAGCCGTTATCTCGAGGGGTTCGATAAAGGGTGGAGTGAATGGAAACCCGAAACAAAAGCCGTTTACACCAATTTGCACGAGGGGAAATATATTTTCCGGGTAAAGGCCAAAAATATTTATAAAAACAACAGTGCCGAATCCACTTATGAATTTACCATCCTTCCTCCCTGGTATCGTACTTATTGGGCATATGCACTTTATATCATTTTGTTTTTTGGTACTCTTTATTCGGGTATAAAAATGAACATCAGAAGACTGGAGGCGAAAAATCAGGAATTAGAGGAAATAGTGGCCGAAAGGACCAAAGAAGTGGTGCATCAGAAGGAAGTGATTGAACATAAAAACAGGGATATCATGGATAGCATTAACTATGCTCAGGGAATACAGGAGGCCATTCTACCCCCCGATGAGAAATTTAAATATTATCTTCCTGATTCTTTTATTTTATTTATGCCAAGGGATGTAGTTAGCGGTGATTTCTATTGGATGGAAGTATGTAACCCCCAATCTTCCCAGGAAACAGCGAAATTTTCTTCCACCGCTTTTTCAAGCCCACCGGAAAAAACCCTGACGGGTATTTCGGGAGAAACGGAAAACCAAAATAAGGGGAACCAGGGAATTCCAAAGGTTTTATTTGCAGTTTGTGATTGTACCGGTCATGGCGTTCCGGGCGGTTTTGTTAGTATGGTTGGTCAAAACGGATTGCGCAGGGCGGTAAATGAACAAGGCCTTTCACAACCTGCCCGAATTCTCGATAGTGTTTCGTTGATT
>JAHEZO010000287.1 GCA_023250995.1 Flavobacteriales bacterium
AAAGCTCAGCTCCCCGGGGTAAATGCGTATATTAAACAGGATGGAATAATGTATCATTTCTTTCGTTCAGAAAATAAAAAACGAGAAGAATATTCCGAAAAGGATATTGAAAACTTTAACAAAGGAGATTTAATGGCGATATCAAAAAAAGTTTACTTTTTTAGAATGGATTTTAAATTGAATAATGCCAATTTAAACGCCAAATCGGAATCATTTCAACCCCAGCAAAAATATTACAACTATTATCTTGGCCATTGCCCCAACGGCATTTTAAATGTTAAAAGTTATGCGGGTATTATTTATAAAAATGTTTATCCCAATATTGACCTTGAATACTTTTTTAAGGATGGCAATCTGAAGTATGAATTTATTGTTAAGCCGGGAGGAAAGGTTTCTGATATTTCATTTTCTTATGATGGGGCAAAATCTCTTTCGTTAGAAAACGGAAGATTAAATATTGAAAATGATTATAGCAGTTTTTCTGAAGAGACCCCAATTGTTTTTTACCAAAATACCGATCAGATTATTAGAAGCCGCTTTGAAACCAACAACCGTAAAGTTTCCTTTAATCTTGAAAATTATGATAAAACGAAAACTGTTGTAATTGACCCAACCGTTACCTGGGCAACCTATTTTAACAATGCTTACAGCTCTGATTTTCATTGCAATTCTGCCAGGGATGCAAGTGGAAATTATTTTACTGCATTTGCTACTTATGGTGGCACCTGGACAACAATTAATGCTGGAGGAGGACAATATTACGATAATGGAAAAAATGGAATAACAGATCTTGTGATTGTTCGTTTTAACTCCAATTACTCAGAACAATGGGCTACTTATTATGGAGGAAGTGATGGTGAGTATTTAATGGGCACAGGAGGCGATTATGGAAAGTCAATTGCCGTTGATGCTAATGGTGATGTTTATTTCGGAGGATATTGTGCTTCGGGTTCTACAGACTTTCCTACCCAGTCTTCGGGTGTTGGCGGTGCTTTTTACCAAAGTGCTGCCTATGTTTATGGAGGAGATAATTTATTTTTCGTAAAATTAAATGGCAATGGGGTAAGGCAATGGGCAACAATTTTTCAGCATGAGCAGGCAAATACGAATGGGGCAGGAATGTTTCCGGGAGGATTATGTGCCAGTGGTTCTAAATTATATTTTACCGGTCATACCTATAAATTTAATAGCAATAATGTTCCCCTGCGTTCACTTTCAGGGGCCTACAATCAATCTACTTTTGTTGGCGATCAGGACCCCTTTGTAGGTCGTTTTAACAGCGATTGTGTTTTGGAATGGTGCACATATCTTAATGGTGGAAATACCGCAAACAAGGCATATAAAAATGGGTCGGATGTTTCAGTAGATGCCTCGGGTAACTTGTTATGGGTTGGCCAATTTGGAAGTGGCACCGTAAGTTCAGGATATCTTCTTAACCCAGGTGGTGGTGCTTATTACAGCGGTTCTAATGCAGGAAGTTATGATGTTCATATTGTTAAATTTAATACAAGTATGGTTCCAACCTGGGCAACATATTATGGAGGCTCGTCCCTCGACAGGGTTTCCGAAATATCATCTGATGCCAGTGGCAATATTTTGGTTTCTTGCCGGATGGCAAATGGAAATGGAATGCCTACCGCAAATCCGGGCGGGGCATTTTATTATACCACCCGCCAGTCAAGCTCCACCGATGGATTTATAATGAAATTTACTTCGGGAGGAGCTTTGTATTGGGCCACCTATGTAGGCGGAACCAATAATTCCGATTCCTCCATTCCAGGAATTTCCTCCGATAACTCAGGAAATATTTATGCCATTGGATACACGAACACTACAAATTTTCCGACTCAAAATCTCTCAGGTTCTTATAATCAGAGTTCCTCAGGAGGGGGTATGGATTTGGTATTAATGAAATTTACTTCGGGAGGAGTTCTGTCCTGGTCATCCTATTATGGAGGCACAGGAAGTGAATCCTGTTATGGTGTAAAACTAAATGCGGCAGCCGGTTCCGGAACCTGCGGAGGGTTCAGTGAATTTTTTTGTTTTTCTACCGGTAGCGCAGATTTACCAACAACCAATCCGGGTTCTCCCGCATTTTATGAAAGTACAAAATCTACGGGTAACGCCAATGCAATTTTACTTTTAAGCGAAGGATCAACTTCAATTCCCGGGGGCTCCACCTGGACCTGGAACGGAAGTGTAAGTGATAACTGGCATACCGCCTGTAACTGGGATAAGCAATCTGTACCTAATTCTTCCTCTCTGGTGGTAATTCCCGGAGGCACTACCAACAATCCCAAAATTTACGCAGCAGCAACGGGCGATTGTTATACCATTTCGATTAATTCGGGAAATGGGGGAGTAATAACCATTGATTCGGGTGGAGGTGGTTTATTAAGAGTTTATCAACCTTAAATATTTTTTTATTTTATTTTGCTGACAAAAAGTTTCATTAATTTTTTTTCTCCGACAAATATTCACTCAATATGAGTTGATTGCGACAGAAAGTCCGAAATGTATGCATGCATACCATTTGGCATTGTTATCGCAAACCCCGTTTCAATTCAAAATAAAAAATAAACCAAAAAACTAAATTAAAATGGAAACAACATTCAAAAATCTGCTTTATGCAGGGATTGGCTTAGCCACAGAAGCCAGCGAAAAAATCGAAAAAAAAGTAAATGAGCTTTCAAAAAAAGGCCAAACTACTGATTCGGAAGTAAAAAAAATTGTTGATGATTTCATCAAAAAAACAGAAGAAACTTCATCCACAGTTGAAAAAAAGTTCAACGAAATCATTGAAAAATTCGGGTATGCCAAAAACACCGAAGTAAGTGAACTTCGCAAAAAACTTGAAACCCTTGAATCAATGGCAGCCGAAAAAGCCAAAGCAACAACAGTAAAAGTTAAATAAAAAAAATTAGCTAATTAATTTGCTAATTAGCTAATTTGCTAATCAATAAACCAGTAAACCAATAAACTTTTAAACTTTAAACTAATAAACTAAAAAACCCAAAAACAATGGAAGACACATTAAAAAAACTTCTTTATGCAGGCGTAGGAATCGCTGCAGAAGCCACCGAAAAACTCGAAAAATCACTTAACGAACTCGTTGATAAAGGCAAAATGAACGATTCGGAAGCAAAGAAAAAACTGGATGAGTTTTTTTCAAAAACCAAAGAGAAGCGTCATGAATTTGAAAATAAATTCAATGAATTTGTTGAAAAGCACGGGTATTCAAAAAATGCCGATGTTACCGAACTTCGCAAAAGGGTTGAGGACCTCGAATCAAAACTTGGAGTTAAAAAAGCCAAAGCCACAGCCTAAGAAATCAATTTTCAAATTAATGAATTAACGCTGAAAGAATTAACCCTTTCAGCGTTAATTTTTATTTACCACCCATTATCCTAAATTTGCAAACCATTTTCGAAAATTTAAACCTCATTCCAAAATTTAATTTATTTATCAGGATTTAAATGTCATTTAACACTACCATACGCAATTTAGGC
>JAHEZO010000288.1:0-2200 GCA_023250995.1 Flavobacteriales bacterium
AAAAAAAAAATTAATTAGTTTCATATACCAAACAATAATTTAACAAATATTTATTCTCTAAAAAACCATGGGTAAAATAATAGCAATAGCAAATCAGAAAGGCGGAGTGGGAAAAACCACCACAGCAATTAACCTCTCAGCCTGCCTTGGGGCACTTGAGAAAAAAGTTCTTCTGGTGGATGCCGACCCCCAGGCAAACGCCACTTCGGGTGTGGGATTTGACCCCCGCAACATAAAAACCAGCATTTATGAATGCATCATAAACCAAATTGATCCGAAGGATATAATCCTTACCACAGAAAATCCAAATCTGGACCTCCTGCCGGCACATATAGATTTGGTTGGAGCAGAAATTGAAATTGTAAAATTGCCAAACAGGGAAAAGATGATGCGGATGGTTTTAAATAAAATCAAGGATCTATATGATTTTATCATTATTGATTGTTCTCCCTCTCTGGGCCTGGTTACAGTTAACTCTCTTACAGCAGCAAATTCAGTTATCGTACCAATTCAGTGTGAGTATTTTGCTCTGGAAGGCCTTGCAAAACTTTTGAATACCATAAAAATAATTCAAACACGTTTGAACCCTGATTTAGAAATTGAAGGGATTCTGCTCACCATGTATGACCAGCGCCTTCGCCTGGCTAACCAGGTGGTTGAGGAAGTTAAAATGCATTTTCAGCAAATGATGTTTGATACCATCATACACAGGAACACCCGCCTGGGCGAAGCACCTAGCCACGGACAGACAATTATAATGCACGATGCCAGTTGCAGCGGATCGGTTAATTATCTGAATCTTGCCCGCGAAATTCTCCAAAAAAATAACCTTACCCGACTAAGCCAGGAAGAAAAAATCCTACCCATGGAAGAGGGAATTGTGGAGTAAACTTTGGCCTTATCCTTTGAGATTATCCGGTTTAAATGTTTTATTCAAATCTTATATTTGCATCAAATTTTAATACCGGTTAAACAGGCAAAAGAAAATTTCAGGAGGAAAATTTAACCGGTTGCTTAATTTGGAGTCATCCGGTAATAGTTTTAATAACGCTAATACTTTTTATGTCGCAAACAAACTTCAAACGCCCTGCTTTAGGAAGAGGGTTAAAGTCCTTACTTGAAAATCCCGAAACAGATATTACAACTACTTCATTGGGAAATTCAGATGGTTTTAATGATTTTGAAAGTGTTAAAGGTTTGCCGGTTTCCCAAATTGAAGCCAATCCTTTTCAACCCCGAACCAGTTTTGAAAAAGAAGCGTTAATTGGGCTGGCCAAATCAGTTTCAATCCATGGAATAATTCAACCCGTAACAGTTAGGAAAATAGGATTTGATAAATTTCAATTGATATCTGGAGAAAGGAGGTTTAAAGCCGCACAATTGGCAGGTTTAAAAGAAATCCCTGCCTATGTAAGAATTGCTGATGATGAGGGGATGCTTGAGCTGGCACTCATTGAAAACATCCATCGCGAAAACCTCGATTCAATTGAAATTGCAATAAGCTTTAAAAGACTCCTCGAAGAATGCAAACAAACCCATGAGCAACTAAGTGAGCGGTTAGGTAAAGACCGATCAACCATTTCAAACTTCCTCCGATTGCTAAAACTTCCTCCCGAAATTCAACTAGGAATAAGGCAAAGGGAAATTTCAATGGGGCACGCAAGGGCTTTGGTTGCACTCGAAAATGAAGAATACCAGTTGTTCCTTTTTAAGCAAATTATCGAAAATGATTTGTCGGTTCGGCAAGTGGAAACACTGGTAAGAAATGACTACCGCCCTTCGAAAAAAGAACAAGAAAATACCGGAGCCCCCGTTACGGTAGCTCTCCTTTCCGACCAATTTCAAAGAATAAAGGAAAATCTTTCAGAACAAATTAAGGCTAAAGTGCAAATTAAAACCACCCCAAAAGGAAAAGGTTCAATCATTATAAAATTCAAATCGCAGGAAGAGCTGTTAAAGATTGTTAAAACTCTGGGAGTTCAGCAATAAGTTTTTCCTGATATCGTTCTGGCACTCTGAACAAAAATATTTTTCGTGAAATTTTTTTATTTCCCTTTTATTATCGTTTTTTTTTCAATTGCTTTTTTCAATATTGAAAAAGCATTCTGCCAGAGAAAAAATTCCATGAACCCATATTTTGGGGACAGTACCTGTAAAAAACACTCTCCCGTATCTGCAACCATCCTCTCAGCGATAATTC
>JAHEZO010000288.1:2210-3503 GCA_023250995.1 Flavobacteriales bacterium
ATAATTCCCGGAGCCGGGCAGGTTTATAATAAGAAGTACTGGAAACTACCCATCATTTACGGGGGACTTTTTTCGGCCGGTTATTCCATCGGCTTTTATAATAAGAATTATATTATAACCCGAAAAGCACTTGGGGCAAGGACAGACCTTGATTCTTCAACAGTTGATTTCCTTTTCCCGGCCTCAACTACCAACCAGCAAATTCAATCTGAAATGGAATTTTATCACAAGTGGATGGAAGTATCCTATATCAGTTTTGCCCTGATTTATGTTTTAAATATTGTTGATGCAACCGTTGATGCTCATCTTTTTACTTTTGATGTGAGCGATGACCTTACACTGATGATTCAGCCTGAAATTGGAAACCCAATGGCATATAAAAACAATTTTGCAGGAGCACATTTAACAATTAAATTTAAACACTAAAATTCACCCGGAATTCTTCATTTTGGACACTTCACTCCTTTGATTACTTTTGGAACCCTTTTAAATTTTTTTCTTTAAAAATCTTATGAAAATTGCTCTGCTGGGTTACGGAAAAATGGGGAAGGAAATTGAATCGGTTTTAACCTTGCAGGGTGAACACAATCACGAAATTGTTTTTATTGCCGATGAAAACAATGGTGATTTCAAAACGGCTGAGCTTTCCGTTTCAGATGTCGCAATTGAATTCTCCACCCCGGGAACCGTAATAAATAATATTTATAAATGTTTTGAGGCAAAGGTACCTGTGGTGGTTGGAACCACGGGCTGGTACCAAAGGCTTGATGAGGTGGAAAAAAAATGCCGGGATTTAAACCAATCACTTTTTTATGCCACCAATTTCAGCATTGGGGTAAATATTTTTTTTGAATTGAATAAAAACCTCGCCCGCATAATGAGGTTGCATCCGAATTATAATATTGAAATGGAAGAAATCCATCATGCCCAAAAAACCGATGCACCCAGCGGCACGGCCCTCACTTTGGCAAATGATATTATTTCAATTTCAGAAATGAAAAAAAAATGGATTTCGGTTTTGGGGGATGAAAAAAATCAAGTTCCTAAAAAAAATGGAAAAAATTCCCCGGACCTTGAAATTTTATCCGTTAGAAAAAATAATATTCCGGGAACACATATCATAAAATATGATTCCGAAATAGATTCCATTGAAATAAAACACACAGCAAAAAACCGGAGAGGATTTGCCCTCGGGGCAGTTGCCGCTGCAGAATTCCTCATTGGGAAAAAAGGAGTTTTCGGAATGAAAGATTTTCTTGCGTTTTAATTTTAACTTAATTATTTAAAAAAAAT
>JAHEZO010000019.1 GCA_023250995.1 Flavobacteriales bacterium
GATCACAAGCGGACATATTATCTCCGAAGGTGAATACAATAAAGTCCAATGGAAAACCGGAACAGCTATTGGTCTCTTTGAATTCCCCTTGGGCCGTTCTTCCACCTACCTTCCCTTTTATTTTAATAAAACTACCGCAGGTACAGAATCCAGTACAGGAAGGGTTACCACGGGTTCCTGGTTTACTTCCGGTAATGCCACCGGGCCAAGTGCAGTTCCTCCTGCCGATTTATTTTGTGTAAGCAGTTCCGCTGCAAACGTGCTCGACCGCTACTGGCAAATTGATGTTACAGGTTATTCTGCAAATCCGTCAGCCGATATTCGCTTTTATTATGACCAGACAAATGATTTGGGCGGTATTGCAGAAGCTGATCTTCAGGCCCAGCGTTGGGATGCAACAAAAGCAGGAACCTGCAAATGGGTTACTCCTCCCGTTGGAACAGTGGATGCCACGAATAATTATGTTTCCGTAACAGGGGTCTCTTCTTTTTCCCCTTGGACTTTGGTAAATAGGAACTCACCTCTACCCATTGAATTAATTTCATTTTCGGGAAGTTGTGAAAAAGGAATTCCTTTGTTGACCTGGGAAACTGCTGCAGAAACAAACAATTCCTTTTTTACCATTGAACAGAGCGCAAACGGACAAACCTTTGAAACCATTGGCACTGTTCAGGGAGCAGGGAACTCATCCACCCTTCAGCAATATCAATTCCTTGCAAACTCCAATTCTTACCCTGATAAGGATTTAACTTTTCGCTTAAAGCAAACTGATAATGATGGAAACTTTTCTTATTCCGGAATTGCCATGGTTAAAGCCTGCAATGGAGTTCAAAACGATAATGTTTCAATCATTATTGGCTCATATGATGAAGTAATAATTTCAGTAAATGCCACCGCATCAAAAAAATACAATTTATATTTTTATGATAACCTGGGGAGGAAAATTCATTCAGAAGTTCTGAATGTTACCCGCGGAGAAAATATTAAAACCTTAAACCCCAAAAAATTTGCCACCGGAATTTATTTAATCTCTCTCCAGAATGAGGAAGAAGTAATTACCCAGAAATTATTTTTGAAATAAAAATTACAGGCAAATTGTTTTTAGCTTTTTTGAAATGGAAACCCTTGTTGTAAATACCGAATCAGCCAATCTTACCGAAGAACAGTTTTTCCAACTCTGCATTCAAAACAAGGAAATAAGTTTTGAAAGAGATAAAAACAAAAACATTATCATTATGTCGCCCGTTGGATTTTTATCAAGCTGGTACGAAGGCAGACTTTTCAGAATGCTTGACCAATGGAACGAACAAACCAATTTAGGTTATGTTACAGGTGCTTCGGGAGGGTATAATTTACCCAATGGAGCAATGCGGGCTGCGGATGTGGCATGGATAAGAAAGGAGCGAATTGACAAACTCCCGGAAAATGAAAAAATGAAATTTCCCAATTTATGTCCCGATTTTGTTATTGAACTTAAATCAAAATCAGATTCAATTAAAACACTGAAAGAAAAAATGGCCGAGTGGATGAATAACGGTTGCCGGCTGGGTTGGCTTATTGACTTTGAAAATAAAAGGGTTTATGTTTTTAACCCGACTCTCGATACTTTAGCAAAAGAAGGAAATGAACCAGAATTTTCAATTACCGAGTTTTCACAAAAATCAATTTCGGGAGGCAATGTGCTTCCGGGTTTTGAATTGGATTTTACCCAATTTGATTAAAAGATTGAATTTTATTTTTTTAATTTTATTATTCCCCTATGAATTCATTGAAATTTAATTGGTTGTTTACAATTATTTTTTCAGTTGGAATATCCTCATTCCTTGCCGGACAAAATATTGGAATTAATACCACCGGGGCTGCCCCAACTAACCCTACCATTCTTGAAATTTTACAACCAAGTACTACTGATTTAACCGTTGGAGTTTGGGCTCAGCACACTGGTGCAGCTGGGGCCGGAACTACCTACGGATTAAAAGCAATTGCCTCTGGGGCATCCTTAAATAGCGTGGCGGCTTACCTTGAAGTTACAGGCGGTACAAATAAATATGCACTCATTGTTCCTAATGCCGGGGGGAATGTTGGAATTGGATTGAGTGCGCCCCTTTCTCTTTTTCATGTGGACGGAGGAGCTTCTTTTACCACCCAGACTGTTGCAACAATTTCGGCAAATTCCCTTTCGAGCGGTAACCTTTTATTAGTTCAGGGTCCAACTTCCGGAGCTACCCTAACAGGGAATCTATTGCAAGTTACTTCTGCCTCAACAGGAGCAGCCGCCAATGGTTTTGCCAGGTTTAATTTTTCGGCAGCACATACCGGGAACGGATTTCAAATTGATGATGCCACTGCCACCGGAACAGCCATGCAGTTGAATGCCAATTCCATTACCACAGGAGCTGGAAATGGATTGGTAATTAATGCCAATGGCATGACCTCTTCAACGGGAAATGGCCTATTGGTTTCCTCCACGGGGGTTTATACAGGAGCAAATGGAATATTCGCTGTTACAGGAAATTCAGCTACCTCCGGCACGGTTTCTAAAATATCCTTCACCGGCCTTACCAGCGGAAATGGGTTAGTGATTCAGGGCCCAACAGCCGGAGCCACTCTTACCGGCAATCTTTTACAAGTGAATTCTGCCTCCACAGGAGCTGCCACCAACGGATTTGCCAGATTTAATTTTTCTGCAGCACATACGGGGAACGGATTTCAAATTGATGATGCTACCACCACCGGCACAGCAATGCAGTTGAATGCCAATTCCATTACCACAGGAGCTGGAAACGGACTGGTTATTAATGCAAACGGAATGACTTCTTCCACGGGAAATGGGCTTTTGGTTTCCTCCACCGGAGTTTATACCGGGGCAAATGGATTATTTGCTGTTACAGGAAATTCAGCTACCTCCGGCACGGTTTCTAAAATATCCTTCACCGGCCTTACCAGCGGAAATGGGTTGGTGATTCAGGGCCCAACGGCCGGAGCCACTCTTACCGGCAATCTTTTACAAGTGAATTCGGCCTCCACAGGAGCTGCCACAAACGGATTTGCCAGATTTAATTTTTCGGCAGCCCACACTGGCAACGGATTTCAAATTGATGATGCTACTACCACGGGAATTGCCCAGGCAATAAATGTTAATAGTCTAACAACCGGAACAGGATTAAATCTCTCCTCCACATCTGTAGGGGGGAATGCAAGCAAACTAATAAACCTAAACCGAAGTGGTACAAACACCGCTGCCGCGATGACAAACTATGGCATTTATTCATCCATTTCAAATACTAACGCCACCAGCGGAACCAATTATGGCGGCTATTTTAGTGCCACCGGTGCTGGTGCGAGTATTTTTAATGTTGGAGCCGTTGGGATTACTGACCATAATGGCGGGGATGGAATTGAAGGGTATAACACCGCTGCTGATGTTGGAGGGTATGGTGCAGGGGTTTATGGCACTTCCAATCAATCCCTTGGAGCGGGAGTTTTTGGGGATGGAGGGACAACCACCGCAGGTGTTTATGGTGCTAGTGCATCTCTTGATGAATATAATGCCGGGGTTTATGGGGAAAATTATAACAATACTTCCGGCACAAGCTGGACCCCGACTCAAGTAACTGCCGGGGTCGGAGGTCGTATTTTCGGAACTGCTGCATATTCCACAGGGATATATGGATACAATGGAAATAGTACAATTAACAACAATGCTGCAATTTTTGGTCAAGACGGACAATCTGCTTTTGCCGGAATGGTATTCACATATACTCCAGCGGCAACCCAACGAACCTTAGGGCTTTATGCAGTGGGAACGGGTTTGGATGTAAACGACCGGAGTATTCAAGGGCAATGGAGTGGTACAACCGCTACAGATCCATGGGGTTTTATTGGAGGAAATTCAATAGGGGTATTGGGGCAAAATCCCGGCACCACAGCAGGTACAACTTATGCTGCTACTAATTCTGGTGTTCGAGGAGAATCGGCAGGGTTGGCAGGGTATAATTTTGGGGTGCATGGTTATGATTATGGTACCACCAACCGGACCGGGGGTGTTCTTGGTTCATATGGGGCCACTCCATGGGCTTCTTTAGGATATAAAAGCAGTGGAGCTGTTACATATGGAGTTTATTATACTTCCGCAGGTACCGGTGCAGGGTTTTTGCCAACAGGTGAAATTTCCGGAATCGGCACAGGAGGTTATGGCGGAGTAATTGGAAGTTGGACCAGAGGAGAAGTAATGGGTCAAATTTCTTCCGGAGAAATGTTCGCCTCTTATAATCTTGGAAATTCCTATACCTCAGGATATTCTTCTGAAATAGTTTCTTTAAAGAATAAAAGAGTTGCCGCCCATTCCGTTACCTCAACTGAAATTAAGATTTATTCTGATGGAACATCAAAATTAATTAATGGGGCTTCCAGAGTAAACTTCGAAGAATCATATTCTGAACTAATTGGTGAAAACAAACCGGTAGTAACCATTACTCCAATGGGGCAATGCAATGGAATTTTTCTTTCAAATGTTGATTCAAAAGGGTTTGATGTTCAGGAGTTGAACAATGGAAAATCAAATACTGAGTTTTCTTATATCATTATTAGTAAGCGAATTGATTCTGACAATAAACCGGAACTTCCTGAGGCGATATCAAAAATGGATTTTGATGACAAAATGAAAGGGGTAATGTTCAATGAAAATAATTTAGAACAAAGTGCTACCCCAATTTGGTGGGATGGAAAGCAAATCAGGTTCGATAAAATTCCGGAAGAAAAATCTATCAGAAAAGAAGAAATAATTAAAAGTGTTTCAAAAAAATAATATAGTGAAATAAAACTGGCATGTTAAAAATTTTTTGTTTTGTTTTTCTTTTTTGTTGTTTCGCAATAATCTGTTTTTCCCAGAATAATTTAAGTTCCAATAAACCCATTAGGAAAAACAGGAAGGAATTATTTCAAAACTCCTCATTGGAAAGAATTAATGCCGCTTCCGGCTCAAATAAAATCCCCTTGACCCAAACCTCCGGTACTCAAAATAATAGCATAAATAATTCCAGCCCCCCCCACCGGGTTCACCCCAATAGCCATCGAAAAATGGAGGAAGTAAATCCCAAACCCGAATCCATCAAAAAGAATGAAATCCCTCAAATTAATAAAGGGGATTTTAACAGGGCAAAAAACAGAAAGCAAATCCAAACCGGTAATTCTTTTCGATAATGATTATTTCCAAAATGTTTTTCCTTTTTTTTAACATTTAAATTTTGAAATTTCTCAACAGCAAAGCAATATTCTTTTTTGCCTTTTTTTTAACTTTCATTTCAGCGTTTTCCCAAAATAGATTTGAACATAAATGTGAGGAAAATTCAGAATTAAAAGCAACTCTGAAAAAAATAGTTTGTACCCTTTCAAATGATTCAATGGAGGGAAGGGCGGCTGGTAGTGAAGGGGAAAAAAAAGCTAAAAATTACCTTTTACATTATTTAGAAAATATTGGTTTTAAGGAAATCACCACCCAAAGTTTTTCTTTCCTTCGTGATTCAGTTCGGTTAGATACTGCTTACAATATTATCGCCAGAATAAATAACAAAGCCGATTCAACAATTATTTTTGGAGCCCATTACGACCATATTGGTTTTGGTGGTCCCAAATCAAGGTCATTAACAAATAAAAAAATTCACAATGGGGCAGATGATAATGCAAGCGGTGTTGCATTAATGTTATTGCTGGCCGGGAATCTTTTAAAATCTTCCCAAAGGAAATTCAATTATATTTTTGTTGGATTTTCGGCACATGAAGATGGTTTATTCGGGTCGGAAGATTTTCTTACTCAAAAGAAGGAAGATTTGTCGAAAACAAAACTGATGCTCAATTTTGATATGGTTGGTCGCCTTGATACAGCAAATCCGGTTTTGAAAATAATAAGAAGCGAAAAGGCAATTTGTTTTGATTCCCTTTTAAAAAAGGTAAACCATTCATTTTTTAATCTTAAATTTGATGAAACGGGCTCTTCCAAAACAGACGCATCCGCATTTGAAAACCGTGGAAATTCAACAATTACCTTTACCACCGGTACTCATGATGACTATCATAAAATATCTGATGATCCGGAAAAAATAAATTTTGAGGGAATTTTTGCGATAACAAATTACTTGGAAAATTTCATTCTTTCCCTGCCCAAAGAAATGGGGAGATAAAAGTCATTTTTTTTAATTAATATTCTGAAATCTGCTTTTCTTTGATTTGAAGTTTAAATAAATTTGCCCGGAAGAAGAATTTAATAGGTATTTTGCCAAAAACATCAACGTTTATAATTAACACTTTATGTATCAAATTTTTAAAAAGCACTTTTTGGGATTCTTTTTTTTTGTTGGACCTTCCCTTGTACTAAATGCGCAAAATGTAGGAGTGAACACAACGGGAACCCCCCCTGCAGCTGGCAATATGTTTGAAGTTTTGCAACCAAGCACCACCACAAATTCAATAGGAATTTATTCAAGGCACTCAGGAAATACAGGAGGGAACACTTACTATGCACTGCAAGCAATTGCCGATGGTACTGCCGGCCTTGGACACATTGCTGCTTATTTTAGTGCCACTGGGGCCACTAACAATTATGCACTTATTATTCCGGCTTCTTCCGGTTTCGCTGGAATTGGTACCGTTTCGCCTGCCACCCTTTTCCATATTGATGGAAATGCTGCCACCACTACTCAAACTGCAGCTACAATACAGGCAAATTCTCTTACTTCTGGAACAGCGCTGGACATTACATCCTCAGGAACCCTTACCGGAAGTTTTGTTAAAATAACCGGCAACTCAGCTACCTCTGCAACTTTGCTTAATTTATCAGGCACCGCCCTTACCAGTGGAAACGGTTTATTAATTCAAGGCCCCACTTCAGGAGCCACTCTTATAGGCAATCTGTTGCAAGTTTCATCTGCATCTTCCGGGGCAGCCTCCAATGGATTTGCAAGATTTAATTTTTCGGCAGCTCATACCGGGAACGGGTTGCAGATTGATGATGCCACACTAACAGGGTATCCCCTTGCTTTAAACGCAAATTCATTAACTTCCGGAAATGCCATAAATGTTTTTTGCAATGGAATTACTACAGGAAACGGGATTGCCGTAACTTCGAATTCAACAGCTGGTTCATCAGCTCTTTCCTCATCCCTGATAAGTGCTTTCAGATCGGGGGCAAATGTAAACTCAAATCATTTTGCATATGGGTTTTATAGTACTGTTACCAACACCAATGCAACAAGCGGAACAAATGTTGGCGGATATTTCGTTGCCAGCGGAGCCACCACCGGAAACTACGGTGTTAAAGGAATAACCACAAGTACAGTTACCGGCTCCGCGGGTGTTCATGGTAATGGAGTATCCAATTCCGATGGATATTTGGGGTATGTATTACCCACAGCAACTTACGGTGAAGTAAGCGTAACCAACCCAGGGGGATATTTTACCGGAAATGATAACACCCCTTTAGCGGGAATTTCCACCGGCAACACAAGTGGTGTAATTGGTTCCGCTACCAATGCCGCCACCGGAGGGAGAGGAGGAAATTTTTCGGCTTCAAATCCAGCAAGTGATGGGGTTCGGGCGGTAAATGGGGCTGTTGCCGGAACCAATTTTGGTTCTGGTCTCTATGGAGTTACTGCCCAAAGCAATGGCGTTGGAACATGGGCCGAAAATAGCCATGCAGACGGGTATGGAAGCTATGGAATTAATACTGCTGCTTCTGGAGCGGGAATAGGCAGCGGTGTTTACGGTGAAACTTCCCAGAGCGGTGGTGCGGGTGTTTGGGGAGTAAATTTTCATGCCGATGGGGATGGGCTTTATGGAATCAATATGGCAGCAACTGGCACAGGAACAGGTAGCGGTTTATATGGTGAAACAGCACAAGGGGGAGGCGGTAGTGCAACTGCAGGTGTTTGGGGGGTAAGTACAAAAACGACCGGTACTGCTGGAACAGGTGTGGCAGGTTATATTGGGTCTCTTCCTGCCACGGCATTTAATAAAACGGCAGTATCAGGTACCGCAAATTCTTCAATTTCTGGTGGCAATGGTGTTGTTGGAAAATCAGATAATGCTACCGGTACGGGTGTTTATGGTTCATCGGGAGGAGCAACCGGAATAGGAATTTGGGGTGATGCCACTGGAACGGGTTCCTGCTTTGGTGTTTATGGCAGTGCCTCGGGTGCAACCGCAGCAAATAAAACAACCTATGGCGTATTTGGCATTTCATCCGGGACATCTTCAAATGCAGGAAGTGGAAATATTGGGGTGGTTGGTTTAGCAGATAATAATTCAATAATGTGTATTGGGGTTGATGGGGAATCTTCAACTGCAAATATGAATGGGGCTCGGGGGCTTTTTTATGGTAATCAGGCTGGAGGCACTGGCGTTTGGGCATCTAATACTTCAACTATAGGTGGTGCAAATACTTGTTATGGTTTATATTCTAATTGCAGCGGCACACAGGGCTCCGCTGGGACTACCCATCTTTCTATTTATGCCTATGCTTCGGGAGCTACTTATAATGCAGCGGGATATTTTAGAGGGGGAGGGGAATTTGTATTGCCATATTTTGCGGGAGGAACAACTCGAAACTGGAATGGTTCAATATTTATTGCAAACAATTTTAATCGAATATACTGGACAGGGAATGCTGGCACCAATTACTATGCAAATTCCGATGGATCTGCTGACTATTCCGAATTTTTTTATAATTACGATCCCTCGCTATCCGTGGGGGAGGTAGTTGCGGTTGATCCCAATCATCCCAATGCTGTTAGAAGAGCCCACCCCAACGATATTGCATCCCTGGTTGGCATGGTATCATTAGGTGGTACAAGAAATAATAATAATCATCAAGGCACCCGAGATAATGATTCTTCCTATATCAATGTTGGTATGTTGGGTCAGGTTCCTGTTTTAGTTACACTTGAAAATGGAAATATTAAGCCGGGGGATCCTCTTACCATATCTTCTAATTTTCGTGGACGTGCAGTAAAAGCAACCCGGCCGTGCCGTATTATTGGATTTGCTTTAACCCATTTCCCATACTCGGATGGAGAAAAAGATTTTCTGGAAGATGTCGGAGGTAGTGCTGAACGCCTGCAAGGGGACCACGTTATGTGTTATTTAAATGTTGGCTGGTACGAACCCGCAAATCAAATTTTATCTGATGGAATTGACCCTGAATTGTTTGAAAGTGCAATAGATATGCAGAAAAGATTGGAAAAGCAAAAACAGGAGGAGTATTTCTTAAGTGATTTGTTTAAACGCGAACAAATGCTGGAAGTAGATATTGCAAAGAAAAACACGATGATAAATTATCAAATTGATAGTTCTAAAAAAAACAATACAATAACCTCATCAGAAAAAAAAACCGGCTCTGTGGAAAAAAGGCAAAGAATTTTTTATAGAGTTGAAAGACAAAAAGAAAAAAAAAGGTCTGAAAATGCAAAAAATTAATAAAAATCTTTTTTCAAATGAAAAGAAATTTTGAAAGAATTTAATAAAATGAAATCCTCTCTTTTAATTTTATTCTTTCCCATAATATTTGTTTCTTATTGAGGAATTCAGGGTAACTTTTTTTGTTGTTTATTAGAGTACTTCAAATCTCAATTTTATTAATACCTACCCGCCTCTCCCTCAACCCCCAACCTTTTATCTTTTCCAACGTAAACAATGTGTCTTTTAAACACTTTGAAAAATAATCCCCCGATGAAACTTTTTTTACTGCTTTTTTTATTGCTTCTTTCAACTGCTTTTTGGTCGGCTGCACAAAATATTGGAGTTAATACCGATGGCTCTACACCATCCACTCTTTTTCATACAAAAAATACAGCGGCCTCTCAGGATAATTATCTGAGGATAGAAAATACTCAGAGTGGATTTCAATCAGCCCTCCAACTATTAAACTCCGGAACGGCCGGTGCCGACTGGGTTTGGTACATCCCCGGAGGAACTACTGAAATGCGCCTTTACCGCGGAGCCGACCTTGCAACCTTTTTGGCCAATGGAAATGTTGGGATTGGGACCACCGCTCCCGGAGAAGCCCTAAGTGTTTTTAAGGCTGTTGGCGGCTGGCAGGGTAGATTTTCAAACAGCAACGGATCGGGTGCGGATGTATATTTATCGCACGGTAGCGGTTATGGAATGCACATCAGAGGATGGAACGCAACAGATGGAATTTATACCCTTGAAATGTACAATAACACCACCCTTACCAACGCTTTTTATAATAGCGGCAGAGTGGTTTTGGGAATGGCCGGAAATGTAGGAATCGGAACTTCAAGCCCGGGAGCTAAACTCCATTTAAGTGCCGGGGATGGTTCTTTGGCTCTATTTGGGCCAAATGCAAGTTGGGGTGGAAAACTTTATGTTGGGGCTTCACCAAATCAGGCGGTGGCCTTAACTGCACAAGTAATTTCCACTGATGGTAATCTTCACCTTGACCCCGCACCATCAAAAAATATGTATCTGGGCTATTATCAGGCAAGGGATATTTATATTAATCCAAATGGCGCCAATGTGGGAATAGGAAATACGGGCCCCGGAAGGAAATTAGAAGTTACCGGAGATATTAAACTTGCTTATGGTTATCAGGTTTATTTAGGTGAAAATGTGAGTGCAAACGGGAAAATAGGAATTAACTTTCATACTGACGCTGACCCGAATTACTGGATAGGCAAACCGGCCGGTGCGTGGACCCAACCTCTCCATATTGGATTTTATACCGGTGTAAAAATAGGAGCAAATTCTGCTTATGGGGGTACCAGATTTTTTAATAGTTCAGATATGGCCACTGAAATTATGTCGGTCGGAAATGGAGATAACCATGTTAGAGTGGGTGGATATTTATTTGCCCAATATCTAAATTCATCTGATAATGCAGTTGGTTCTGGTGTAACCGGAATTATGGTAAAGCAGGGAGATAATTATTTCAGAACGGGAAATGCCGCAGCCGTAAATTCATTTTTGGGAATTACAGCACCCACCGGAGATAACCTTGGAAACCACACCGCAACAACTACATTAAATATGGCCAATAATGTAATAAACAATTTTAGTCGCCTTGATGTTACCAGCGGGGGAAACTCCCCAAATGGAGGCTATAACCATTATTCAATTTATGAAGAACCGGGTTCTTGGACCTGGCCTTATCCTGACTTAATGATTGAATACCACACAGGAATAAAATATATTGCTTATTATAACTATGGCGGCCACCGGTTTTATGCCGGTTATACACCAGATGCAAGCCCCACCACCCAGGTATTCAGCACAGGAGAAGGAGACTATAATACCCGTGTAAATTATGACTTATATATTGGTTCTTATGGAGGCCTTAGCTCGGTTCCTACCACTTATGGCAGTCTGGGGTTGTTGCAGGCCAAAAACGGCTACTACGGAGTTCTTTTCGGGCAAAACACAGGTCAGCCTAATATTATGTATGACGGAGGAGGAAATGGAGGTATTTATTATGAAAATTATGGATGGTCAACTTATTATCTTGCCGGAAACCGCCATTTGATGATAAATACTTCAAGCGATTTAGGGGCTGAGTTGGGAGTAAACGGAAGAATAAAATCGAACGGAATTTCCGAAACCTCCGATATCAGGATGAAAAAAGATATATTTACCATTGAGAACCCAATTGAAAAAGTCAAACAAATTCGCGGTGTATATTTTAACTGGCGTACCGATGAATTCAAAGACAAAAAATTAGATACAACCAATCAAATAGGAGTAATTGCACAAGAGGTGGAAAAAATATTACCTCAGGTTGTTAGTTCGGATAACGAAGGATTCAAATCAGTTGAATATTCTAAAATAGTAGCGGTTCTTATTGAGGCAATAAAGCAACAACAAGCAATAATTGAAAATCAAAAATTGAACATTGGGACCTTGGAAAAGGACTTCAAAAATTTGAAATCCGAAAATATTATTCGCGATTCGCGGATTTTAGAGTTAGAAGAAATAATCGGGACTAAGGCCAAGAAATGAATTTAGCAATGAAATTTATTTGTCTTATCTTGCTTTTTTCCTTACATTAGCAGAAATGAAAACAAAGACCATAAAAAAATTTTTGACCGTTAAAATTGTAACCACGTGGGTTGCAGTTATTCTTCTGCCTGATTTTTTATTTTCCCAAAATATCGGGGTAAACACCACTGGTGCACCCCCTGCCTCCGGTAACATGTTTGAAGTTTTACAGCCAAGTACAACGGCTAGCTCCGTTGGTATTTATGTAAATCATTCAGGGGCCATTACGGGTTATGCTTTGCAGGCTATTAAAGCCGGAGCGGGTGTAGATAATATTGCCGCTTATCTGAGTGCCTCGGGGGGAACAAACAATTATGCTCTCCTGGTTCCCGGAGGTGGTGGAAGCGTAGGGATTGGTACCACAACCCCAACCACATTATTAAATATTGTCGGAGCTCATTCTACAACCCAATTCAGGTTAACCTTGCCTGCCGCTTCAAATGGAGGAGGAACCGGGGATGTGAATTTGCAATTATGGGCATCAGAACCGGGAATTACCTGGGATGCCGGAGGTATAGGCACAAACGTTAGCAATAACAATGGAAGTCCGGCCGGTTTTGGAAGGTTAAATACATCTCTCGGCCAATCCTATATTCGTTTTATTACCAATGGCGGAAGCATGGCTTTTAATACAGCCGATAATGCAGGGACTTATTATCAGACTATGTATATGAATTCCGGAAATGTTGGTGTAGGCACTACTAGCCCTGGAGAGGCATTAAGCGTTTTTAAACCCCTGGGTGGCTGGCAGGGAAGATTTTCAAATAACAGCGGAACGGGGGCCGATGTTTATTTATCTCACGGCTCCGGATATGGAATGCATATCAGAGGGTGGAATGCCAGTGATGGAATATATACCTTGGAAATGTATAATAACAGCACGCTTACCAACGCCTTTTATAACAGCGGCAGAGTGGTTTTGGGAATGGTTGGAAATGTAGGGGTAGGTACCACTGGTCCCTCCGCCAAACTTCAGGTATTAGGAGGAAGTCAAACTGTTCCATCCATCCGTACCGATGGCTATGTGGAAGATGTTAGCGGAATTATGAACGGGAATTACATTACCTCCCGAAACTGGACCGTTGGTTCAGGAACTACAGGAATTTTTAATGAAAACGGAGCAGGAGATAACGTAAGAGAATGGGGTGACGGGCCGCATGGAAACAGGGTCCTGTTATGGAAAGCACAAGGGGCAAGCGGGGCAGATGATGGAGGATGGAACACCAATACCTTTAATATTGATAACACAAAAACGTACCGTGTTTCGGTATGGATAAAAAGAACAGGAACCACTGATGGAACCACCTATGTTGGCATACAGGGAAGCAACATTATTTATTTAACAGGAGCCGGAGAAGGGAATCCATATTTCTGGTGCGGAGACCTTCCTGTATTCGACCGGTGGTATCTTGTGGTGGGATTTATTCACGGTAGCGGGGATGCAAGCACTTCAAACAAAGGAGGAATTTATGATGGTGTAACGGGGTTAAAAGTGGTTTCATTCGGAGGAGGAGGAAATTGTGATGCCGACTTTAAATTTACCTCTTCGGCCACCACACAGCAACAAAGAGCATATTTATATTATAACTCCACCGGTTCAAACAGGCAATATTTTTGGGACCCCAGGTTTGAGGAAGTGAACGGCCGTGAAATTCCTATTTCTTCACTATTGGCAATCGACATTACTACTGCCTCAAGTTCCACCGGGTACATCCAAAATCAATTTTCGGGAGCACAATCGGCCAACCATTGGGTTTCGGGCAATAGCAGGGCAGGTGAAGTTTATTCAGGAAACTGGTTCAGGAACGATGCCGCCAATACAGGGTTATACAATCAGACAACAGGTGCCGGGATATATTCTCCGAGCAGTGGACTGATGTCAACCTATAACAGCTCAAGCCTTCAGATCGAGGGAGCCTCAAATGGCTCCGGTAACCTGAGGTTTTCTGCCGCAAATCCTTACATAGTTTCCTCCTCCTATTTTGTGTGCCCGGGTGGAGCTTATTTTAACAGCGGAACAGTTTATACTGAAGCCCAGTATCAATGCAGGGGAGGAATTCATAATGATAACAGCTCTTATTTAACCATTGCCGGAGGGACCTCAGCTTTTTCTTACTTTTCGGGAAACGTTGGTATTGCCACTACTGCCCCTGCCGAAAAATTACAAGTAGTGGGCAAAACTACTTTATCAAGAGATAATGCAGGGGAATGTTGCAGCAGCGGAAACTACACCCTCGCTCTTTCAGAGAGCACCTCAGGATCTGGAAATAAATCAACCATACAATTTCACAATGGGGGATTTGATGAGGGAGGAATTCAGCTTACAAGCGGTAGCATGGGAGTTGGCGGAAACTCCCGAAGATTCAGAATGTTCGATAACCAGGGGGTTACCATGGGGCTTGAATTGACAGGGAAATTATATTTTGGAAATTCAGGCACAAAAACCGAAACAAGAGATGATGCCGGTTTACAAGGCAGTTCAGGGGCACAAAGCGGAATGTTTGAAACATCCTCTCCAACAAATTATCCTTCCGGAGCAAGCAGCTGGTGGCACCTTCTGGATGTAAGACATAGCAATAACGGAAATAATTATGCAATGCAATTTGCCGGGAGTTTTTTCGATCAGAACGTTTATGTTCGAAAAACAAATAATAATGCCTCTCAGGCATGGGAAAAAATATTAACCACAGGAACAAGTGTTGATCTGGCAAATGTTTATTTTTTGTACAGCACTGCCAACCTTTGCATTAATGGCGGTTGGGCCGGCTTTCCTGGAATGAGTCAGGCACTTAACCTGCTTGCCGGAGATAAGGTAATGGTTTGGGCAAGCGGTGGATCAATGATAGATTCCGATTGCAATGGGTTTTCGAATGCAACAAACGGTACTTACAATGTTAGGGTTAGTGTAAACGGATCTGATTTTCCAAATGGGGCATGGGGAAGATATGGGCTTGATTACGGAAGCGCATGGATTGCCTTTACTTCCTGGAGCATATCAGGCATGTATGATGTGCCTTCCAACGGATCATACACTTTTAGTACTGAAGGCTCGCTTTATTCTGGCAATTCAGTACTTGCCGGAGGGGATAATACTTCTGCCCTTCAGGCAACAATGATAGTATTTGTTTACAGGGATTGAAAAATTGTATTTATGAAAAAATGGTTTTTTATATTATTTTTTTGTGCCGGAAATATTTTTTCTCAAGTTTTTTCTCAAAAGATATCTGAAAAAAAAACAGAGGAAAAACCTGTATTGTCGAATAATAAAAATGTTTTATCACCTGAAAAAAAGACAATACCAAATGAGGATTCAATTCGCAATCCTGATGAAAAGCCAGTTTTATCCTATAAAAAAGATTCCCGGATTATCCCAAATTCTGAAAGGGATAAATACAAAACACATGGAATGGAGCATCCGGAAGTTGAAACTAAGCCGGTTCAATCAAATAAAAAGGAAACTGGCCAAAATATTAAAAGGGAATAAAAATCAAAAGGTTAAAACCTGATTCCAATCACAAGAATATCATCTACCTGTTCCAGTTTTCCCCTCCAATCGGTAATGCGGTCATCCAGAATTTTTTTCTGACTGACTGGGTCAAAAGCATGAATTTCAAGAAGCAATTCCTGAAATCTCTTGGTCATAAACTTTTTCCCCTTGGGGCCTCCAAACTGATCTGCGTAACCATCGGATGCCATATACAGCATATCACCTTTTGAAACTTTTCGGAATGTTTGGGCAAAATCCCTCTCATTTTCCTGCTGGGCACCTCCGATTGGGAATTTGCTTCCTTCAATCTTTTCAAGTATTCCACCCTTAATAAAATACAGTGGCCTGAATGCTCCGGCATATTCTATTTCATTTTTTTCGGAGTCAATTGCACATAGGCTTACATCCATTCCATCCATGGTTTCTCCTTCCGCACTTTTTTGTTTCAGGGCATCCTGGACCCCTGAATTTAATTTCGAAAGAATTTTTTCAGGAGAGGTAACTCCGTTTTCAATCACAATATGGTTTAACAGGTTATGGCCAATCATACTCATAAAAGCACCCGGAACTCCATGGCCCGTGCAATCTACCACTGCAATAATTTTTTTATTGTCTTTTTTGCAAAACCAATAAAAATCACCGCTTACTATATCTTTTGGCCGGTATAAAATGAAAGACTCCGGAAGTTGCTTAAAAATGGTTTCACGGGTAGGCAGTATGGCTTCCTGAATTCTTTTGGCATATTGAATGCTATCGGTAATATCTTTATTTTTCTGGGCTAATTCTTTTGTCCGCTCCGCCACCTTAATTTCAAGAATCTTTTTTTCTTTTTGAATCTGGCGGGTGCGGATCTGTATAAATAAAAACACCGAAAGGAATCCCAACATGGTGCAAAAAGCATAAAACCAATTTGTTTTCCAGAACGGGGGTTTAATTCTAATGCTTATGGAGGTTCCCTGCTCATTCCAAACTCCGTCATTGTTTGCCCCTTTAACCATAAAAACATAATCTCCTCCGGCCAGGTCGGTATAATTGGCATACCTTCGCTGGGTCGGAACATTCCAGTTTTCATCCAGTCCTTCCATTTTATAAGAATAAGAGTTTTTGGCAGGCAAAACAAAATCAAGGGCAACAAATTCAAAAGAAAAAAAGTTGTCTTTATATGATAATTCAATATATTTTTTTTCGTTGATGGTAGTATCAAGCTTAACCTCTTTTCCGTAAATCTTAAAGGATGATATCTGAATGGGTGGAATATGCTTGTTATCTAAAATCTGATCAGGAAAAAATGCGTTAAACCCATTTTGGCCGCCAAAAAACATTTCTCCTTTTTTGCTTTTGAAAAATGCTCCCTGGTTGAATTCATAATCCTGAATTCCGTCAAGCACGAGGTAATTTCTGAATCGCTCCCTGTCATTTTCTTTAGCCGAAGGATTAAATTTGGAGAGGCCCTTGTTGGTACTTAACCATAAAAAACCCGAATTGTCGCCCAGGATGCCATAAATATAATCATTGGGGAGGCCGTCTTTTTCAAAAAAATGTTCAAAGGTTTCTGTTTTTACATTCATACGGCACAACCCCATCACGGTGCCAATCCAAAGATTTCCCTCCCCATCTTCAAATAAACAATTTACCGAATTGCTTGGAAGTCCTTTTTTCCCTTTATCTTCTTTATAGGATTTAATTTCACCGGTTGCCATATCCATAAAACTCAAACCCTTTGCTGTGCCAATCCAAAGGTTTCCGTGGCGGTCGAAAAAAAGTGTTTGAATGGTGTTGTTGATAAGGCCATCAGTAGTGGAGTATTTTTTAAAAATTTTTGTTTTTTTATCGTAAGAGTCAAGGCCGTTAAAGGTTCCAATCCACAATACCCCTTTGGGGTCGGACTGGATGCATAAAACGCTATTGTTGCAGAGGGAATTTTTGTTTCCGGTATTAACCAATGGCTTTGTTCCAAAGGAATTTTTATTAAGGTCGAAAAAATTAACCCCTCCACCCCAGGTCCCAAACCACAACATATTGTCTGTATCAATATGAAGGCATAATACATTCTGGTGGGTATGATTTATTTTTTGAGGATAATTAAAAAAAATTCCCTTTTTCCGGTCGAAGGCACTCAAGCCGCCTTCGTAGGTTCCAATCCAAAGCCTGCCGGTTTGGTCTTCTTCAAAAGCGTACGTTTTATTGCTCAGGGCAGCATTGGGCGAGTTCTCATTCCTGTGAAAATGCCCGAATTTATTTGAAGTTTTATGGTAGGCGCTTATTCCACCCCCGTTGGTTCCAATCCATATAGAACCGGCCCTGTCTTCATAAATATCACTAACACTGTTATGACATAAGCTCAGAGGATTGCTTTCATCATTTAAATAGGTAAAAAAAGTTCCGGCAGCAGTAGCACTTTCGTTGGATCCTTTTTGGTGGTTTTTTTCCCTTTGGTAAGCTACAAGCCCGGTTCGGGTGCCAATCCATAACACCCCTTTGCTGTCTTCAAAAATCCTGGTTATAACAGTGGAAGGATCCTTTTCGTTTAGGGTGAAGTAGAAAAATTTTTTTGATTTAATATCAAAGGTTCCCAGGGAGGCTCCGTGGGTTCCAACCCATAGGGTTCCTTTTGAATCAAAAAAAACCGAGCGGAGTTTCTCACTGTTCTGAATGCGGTTTTCTCCGTCCATTCCAACATCCGGATACTGAGTAAACTTTTTTGTGCTGATATCAAAAGAATGAAGTCCTCCACCGTAAGTGGCCAGCCACAAAATACCCTCTGAATCCTGGCAGATGCCCCAAATACGATCATTTTTTAGCCCGTGCTGAAGAGAAAACCTTGTGAATTTTCCCGAAATGCGGTCGAGGAGGTTTAGCCCCTCCTCTGTACCCAGCCATAAATTCTTATCCCGGTCTTCAAAAATTGTTCGCACCACATTATTGCTGATGCTACCGGGGTTTTTTTCCTCATTAAGGTACCGGTGGAAGGATTGTGTTACGGGGTTATAGGAATTTAATCCTCCGCCATTGGTTCCTATCCAAAGAATTTCGTTTTCATCCTCAAAAAGAGATAATATTCCGTTATTGGAAATAGAATTTTCCTCCTCGTGATTATTTTTTAACACCCATATTTCATACCCGTCATACCTGTTTAAGCCATCATCGGTACCAAACCATAGGAAGCCTTTTTTATCCTGAACAATGCAATTTACCACGCTTTGCGACAAGCCCTGTTCAGCGCCAATCCTGCTGAATTTTAATTCCTGCGAAAAAGAAGTAAAAACGGTTAAGAAAACAAAGGAGAAAATAAATAATGTAATATTGCGGCACATCCAAAAAAAGGTTTAAAAATTCACAGGAAAAATTCCGGGGAAAGGTTTTTCTCCTTACGGTATTTTCCTTCAATTGCAATACAAAAGCACAAAGATAATTTCTTTCGTTTATGAGAAAAAGGGGCATTGTGGAGGAAAACTTTGGTAAAGAATGGTTTGGCAGCAGATATTACCATCTTCTTTACGGGCACAGGGATGATGCCGAAGCAAAATTATTTCTCGACAACCTGATTGGTTTTTTGAATCTCAAAAAAGAACAAAGGATTTTAGATTTGGCCTGTGGCAGCGGAAGGCATTCTGTTTATTTGGCAAAAAAAGGATTCGATGTAACCGGAATAGATTTTTCGGCCGATAATATTAAGAGAGCAAAGGATAAAGGAATGAATTCGTGTTTTTTTGTTGGTGACATGAGAGATGTGTACCGCAAAAAGTATTTCAATATAGTTTTTAACCTTTTTACGAGTTTCGGATACTTTGACAATGAAAAAGATGATTTAAAAGTATTAAAATCCATCCATAAAAGCTTAAAGGATAATGGGATACTTGTTCTTGATTTTATGAACGTAAAGAGAATTGTTTCCACCTTAAAAAGGGAGGAAAAAAAAACAATTGGGGAGGTTAAATTCTATATTACCCGAAGGTTAGAAAAATCCTTTATTTTTAAAAAAATTGAAATTGAAAAAATCAGCCCATCCTCTGAAAAAAAGTTAAAAAAATCTGTTTTTCTTGAAAAGGTGAAAATGTTGCGTTTGGAAGATTTTAAAAAATATTTTGATGAAACCGGATTTAAAATTAAAAATGTTTTCGGTGATTACCACCTGACCCCTTTTGATGTTAAAAAATCGGAAAGATTAATTATTCTTGCAGTAAAAAAAGGCCTGTGATATATTTATTGCTTTTTCTTTTGGTAATCATAAGTGGTTTTTCTTTTTTTCTTTTCAAAGATGAAGAGGGAAAAAAAATAAAACTACTTCTTTCCTTCAGCGGGGCGTATTTACTGGCTATTTCCTTTTTACACCTGATTCCCGAAATTTACGGCTGTGCGGATAACCGGTTTATCGGTTTTTTTGTTTTAGCAGGTTTTTTTCTTCAAATTCTGCTCGAGTATTTTTCAAAGGGCATCGAACACGGACATGTTCACCTGCATAACCACGGAGACCATAAACATGCATTTCCATTGGCAGTGGTTGCAAGCTTGTGTGTTCATTCTTTTTTGGAGGGAATGCCTCTTGCAAAAGTGGTAAATGCGGGTGAATATTTTAATAAACTACTTATCGGAATATCCCTTCACAACATTCCAATTTCAATTGTACTTATGTCGCTTCTCATTAAAGCGGTCAGCCGGGCAGGGGCTTTTTTTTGGTTGATAATTTTTGCATTAATGCTTCCCCTGGGAGCTGCAGCAAATTACTTTCTGGAGAAAAATATAGGGACCGTTATTTCAAACTATAATAATGTCATATTGGCCGTTGTGGTGGGGATTTTTTTACATATTTCCACCACTATTTTATTTGAATCTACCGAAAATCACCGGTTTAATCTGCTGAAATTTATCAGCATACTTCTGGGGGCCGGATTTGCAATAATTCAATGGTGATTACTTGTTTTTCGAAAGATATTCAGCAATGCCATCATGCGTTGCTTTTAAGCCTCCCTGCCCTGGTTTCCAGTTGGCAGGACAAACCTCCCCGTTTTCTTCATTAAACTGTAAAGCATCCACCATCCTTATGGCCTCTTCCACATTCCTTCCAAGGGGAAGGTCGTTTACCAGTTGGTGCCTTACCAATCCTTTTTTATCAATAAGAAATAAACCCCGCAATGCGATCAGTTCACCCGAGGCCTCAAGTTTTCCCTCTGAATTAATAGCCAGGGTGCCGGCCAAAACATCATAATTAAAGGAAATGGTTTTATTGGTATCGGCAACAAGCGGGTAGTTAACTCCTTGAATTCCGCCCGATTTTGCCGGGGTTTGAAGCCATCCCCAATGGGATTGTTCTGTGTCGGTAGAAACTCCAACAATCACAGTGTTTCTTTTTTCAAACTCCTGAAGTTTTTCCTGAAAAGCAAAAAGTTCGGTAGGACAAACAAAAGTAAAATCCTTTGGATAAAAGAAAAGAACCACATATTTTTTTCCCAGGTATTTTTCCAGAGAAAAATTGTCGACTATTTCACTTCCGTTAATTACTGCCTTTGCATTAAAGACAGGCGCTTTTTTTCCAACTAATACTGCCATGTTTTTTTGTTTAAATGTGAATTGATTTTTTTGCAAATATCTTTAAAATTCCGAATGATTTAGAGTTTTTAGTTTTTTGACTATCGACTTACGACCTCTGACTTTTGACTTTAATCAATAAAAGGCTCTTCGTAATATGATTAATTAAGGAGTACTGTTCCCTTTCCGGAGATATTGGGCAGTTTGCACCATAGATTCGGCATAGCGTTTCATTTCTGCAACCAACCCGGGATATTTATTTAGGTAATCGTTCATATCATAATTGCGGTAATGATAAAGCGAATTTACCCCGCTTTCCCGCTGAACAAAAAAAAGTGAATCGTTTAAGCAGCCCAGGTTATTATCCTCATTAAAAAACACAAAATCTCTTTTCTCTTTCAACATATTTATGCCAAGGTTTACATTTATAAAATCAAAATTTAAAATTTCCATTAGGGTGGGTAGCAAATCAATCTGGCAGCCAAGTTGGTCAATTTTCTTATTTTCTTTTAAAATTGAAGGGGCATAAAAAATTAAAGGGATGTGGTGATAGGATTCGGGCATATCATAAACATCACCGGAAACAAACCTGCCATGATCCGATACAAAAACAAAAACAGTTCTGTCGAACCACCGCTCTTTTTGTACATTTTTCAAAAACTGCCCAATGCTCCAGTCGGCATATTGCACGCTTGCCAAATCGCTTTCTTTTTGATTAGAAACAAAATCAATGTTTTCGGGAATGATCACAGGAGGATGATTGCTTGCTGTAAGAACGGCTGTAAAAAATGGTTCCTTTAATTCATTGCAGCGACTAATTACTTCCCTGAAAAGAACATGGTCGGGCACCCCGAGGGCACTTAAAATCTCTTCTTGTTTATAATCATTCTGACTGATGATTTTATTAAATCCGTTTTGCCTCATAAACCCGCCCATGTTATCAAAATGCTCATCGTGGGTGCACATAAATAATGTTTCATATCCAAACCTGCGCAACTCATTTGCAATACCCGATGGCTGCTGCATGTTTTCAAAATCTTTCATCGGGTGCCTGCCCATGAGTGCCGGCATTCCGAATAAATTAGAATATACCCCGTTAAAGGTATGGTTGCCGGCTGAAAAAAAATTAGTAAAAGCCCAGGATACATTCATCAGGCTATCGAGCACCGGAGTAAGGTGATTTTTATTTCCGAATGTTCCCATAAATTTTGCCGACATGCTTTCCATAATTACCAGAACAACATTATAGGTGGCCTTGCCGTTTTCCATTTTTTGTTTTTCATTTTCCATTTCCAATGGTTTACCCCGGAGGTCCGAATGGTTGCCCGAAGCTTGCCGTCTTTCAATCTTAATGGCATCATCGGGCACATTTAAATATTTTCTAACATTTTGCAACGCTTCCTTTTCATCCATAAAATTCACTCTTTGGTTTTCGGGTTTATAGGAATCAGAAGTTGTTTTGGCCAGAGTAAACAGAGGATTAAGGCCCATCTGATTGGCAAAAGAATATTTGCTGAAAAAAGCAGTTCCCCATTTTAATGGTGATTTTGGGTTTAGGGCTCCTCTTGTTCCGGCAAAAATGATGAAGGCAAAACCAATCATTATTAATGGTTTGGCAATGGGTGAAATTTCTTTCATTGTCCACAGTACTTTTCTTTTAATTTTTTTGAGGAGGAAAAGAAAAATTGTGCTTAAGGTTAGAAAGAAAATAAAATACAGCCAGTAAACAGGGGTTGAAAAAACGAGTTTAATAATAAAGCCGGGGGTATCGAACCAAAACATGGCTGCATGAGTAATACGGTTTCCAAAGTGAGTATAATAGGGGATGTCAATTCCTGAAATTAAAAACGAAAACGAAAATACCAGTACAAAAAAAATGTTGGTTGTGGTAAAAAGATGATTTTCGTTTATTTTGAAAAAGCTTAACCCGGCCAGAAAAACAAAAGGTAAGCAGAGAATATAACAGGAAACTACTGAATCGAACCTAAAACCCATTAGAAAAGAATTTGCCAAAACACTTATGGGAATTTCTTTGGCCAAAGGAAGATGAGTGGCCAGAAAAACCAGGCGGAAAAGGGTGAAAAAACCCATTCCTGCAAGATAAACCGAAAAAAGATATTTTATATAAGCCGGGACACGGATGAATTTCATGTTAAAAAATCAGAGAATTAATTTAAGCCCGTCAAAAGCCAAACGGATGAATGGAGGCAATTCTTTTTCAATTTCGGTATGCAACCCAAGCTGGTGGCTGATATGGGTAAAAAATCCTTTTTCTGGCTTTAATTCTTTCATCAATTCAACAGCCTGCTCCAGGGTGAAATGAGAAATATGGGGTTGCTTCCGCAGGGCGTTGAGTACTAAAACTTTGGAGCTTTTTATTTTTTCTTTCTCATTTTCAGGAATGTTATTGGCATCGGTAATATAGGTGAAATCCCCAATCCTGAAACCCAATACCGGCATTTTATGATGAAACACCCGGATGGGAATAATTTCAACTCCTTCAATTAAAAAAGGCACATTTTCATCAATAAGGTGCAGATTTATTTTAGGAATACCGGGATATGTAGATCCCGAAAAAACATAATGAAATTCCCTTTTAATTGCTTCCTGAACATTTGCCGAAGCATACACTTCCACGGGTTTTTGTTGAATAAAATTAAATGCCCTCAGGTCATCCATTCCGGCAATATGGTCTTTATGTTCGTGCGTAAATATAACTGCGTTAATACCCTCCACCTTTTCTTTGAGCATTTGCTGCCTGAAGTCGGGGCCGGTATCAATAATAATGGTTTTCCCTCCCGTTTCAACCATCACGGAAGAACGCAGTCTTTTATCAAAGAGATCTTCCGATTGGCAAATGGTGCATTTGCAGCCAATCATTGGAACCCCCGAGGAAGTGCCGGTGCCGAGGAAGGTTATTTTCATTTGTTATAAAAAAGCTCAATTTCTCCTAAAAATTGTTTCCATACAGACTCCATTTCATTCGCAAGGACCATTAATTGATTTTCATTTAATCTATGACCATAACCGTGAACAAAGAAATGCCTGAAAGCAAGAAAATCATATAGGTGATCGGAAAGTGAAGGGGAAAGAATGCTTTCTTTAACAGCAATCTGTAGTAGGGTTTTGTGCCAATGTTCAGAAAATGGAATCGGAACGTTTTTGTTTTTTATGGTTTGTTTTAGAATATTTTCGATTCCATTATAACAATTGTGAATAAAGGTTGCAATAGCAGTTATCTCAACAATAGATTTGTCCTTTTTGGGTAAAACCCCGAGCAAAATGGAAAGTGTTTTTTCGACATGCTCTTTTTCGGCAATAACTTCTTCAGGAATATCACCCATAAATTTTAATTCCTTTTTCTTCAATAAGACGATTAAAGAGAGAATTTTCAGAAAGATCAATCAGGTCAACCGGCTTGGAGAGCTTTTTAAAAAGTTCTCCGTAAAATTTAAAAAAAACCCAGGGAGCAATTCCTTTTACTGCAAGATCAATGTCGGCAGAATCCATATCGGGAACAGAAGATGAACCAAATAAGAAAAGGGTTGTTATTTTATACTTTTTTGCAGTTTCAATAATTATCCTTATATCTTTTTCCGAAGTCATATTTTGTAATGTTAAACCATTTGACATTTATTTTAATTCATCCTTCCCGCACCCACGATCCCTGAAGGGACCAGCCCACTTACTTTTGAGCGTTGATCCCTTCAGGGAAAAAAGGGTGAGGGTAGGAAAAGATTGTTTAATATGTCTAAATGGAATTATTTCTAAAATAGTATTATATAAAATGATAAATTCAAGTTAGGGTTTTCTCCTTCCCCCTTCCAGTTCTTTTTGCCACCGTACGAAAGTAAAAAAAAGTATGCCATCTTCAATATGGGTTTAAAGGGAAGGGCAGAATTGGGAGAAAGTTTTTTATAAAATTAATCTTTATAAACCCCTGCAATTTTTCCAACACAATAATCTATTTCATCTTTTGTATTGTACTTGCTGAATGAAAAACGAACGGAAGGGCGATTCATATCAGTCCCTATGTTTCTTAAAACATGCGAACCGGTGTTGCTGCCCGAGCTGCATGCGCTGCCTGCGGATGCGGCAATTCCCGAAATATCGAGGAAGTGGACAAGCATTTCCTTTTTGCTTGTTTCGGGAAGTAAAACATTGAGCACTGTGTAAAGAGAACTTTTTTTTGCATCCCCGTTGAATTCTACTCCCGGAATTTTAGTTTCCAGTTGTTCTATCATATAAGATTTCAAACCAAGGATGTATTCCTGCTGTGCGGCCATGGTGCGGTGTGCAATTTCCAAAGCCTTTGCAAGTCCGGCAATACCATAAACATTTTCGGTTCCCCCTCTCATATTTCTTTCTTGTGACCCTCCTGATATCAGCGGTGAAATTTTAATATTACCGTTAATGTACAAAAAACCAATTCCTTTTGGCCCATGAAATTTATGTGCCGAGCAGGTAATAAAATGAATGGGTATTCCGGTTAAATCAAGTGAATAATGGCCCACGGTTTGAACGGTATCGGAGTGAAACACGGCATGATATTTTTGGCAAAGTTCGGCTACTTTTTTTAAGGGCAACAGATTGCCTATTTCGTTGTTTGCGTGCATTAGTGAAACAATTGCCGGCTTAGAATTTTTTTGGAGCAAAAGCTCCAGGTCTTCCAAATCAACATGGCCGTTATTACCAACCTTCACAAAATCCAAGGTGATTTTTCCTTTTTTTTCTAAATTTTCAAGCGGAAGCAAAACAGCCGGATGTTCAATTTTACTTGTAATGGCATGAGTGATATTAAGGTCTTCCACGGCTCCCTTTATGGCCATGTTATCGGCCTCGGTGCCCCCGGAGGTAAAAAAAATTTCTCCGGGCGAAACCTTAAAATAAGAGGCAACCTGCCTTCTGGCCTGCTCAACCAGGGCTTTGGTTTCTCTTCCGTAATTATGGATAGAGGAGGGGTTGCCGAAAGTTTGCTTCATAACCGGAAGCATGGCATCAAGAACCTCGGGGTCTATGGGAGTGGTGGCTGCGTTATCTAAATAAACTTTCATTAAATAATTTATTTGCCAATAATTTTCCGGATATCCGAAATTATTTTGCCGGCCAGGGCATCTGCATTTTTCAGTGAATTACTTTCAGCATAAATCCTTATGATGGGTTCGGTGTTCGATTTTCTTAAATGAACCCATTCGTTTTTAAAATCAATTTTAACTCCGTCAGAATTGTTTATTTGCTCGTTTTTATATTTGTCTTTCACTTTCCTCAAAACAGCATCAACTTCAATATCGGGAGTGAGTTCTATTTTGTTTTTGGAAATAAAGTAATCGGGGTAGGTTTTTCTTAATTCCGAACAGGTTTTCCCCGATTTTGCCAGATGAGTTAAAAAAAGCGCAATCCCAACCAGCACATCGCGGCCAAAATGCAATTCAGGAAAAATGACGCCTCCGTTCCCTTCTCCACCGATTACCGCTTTGTGCTTTTTCATCATCTCAACCACATTTACTTCCCCTACGGCAGAGGCAAAATATTTCCCTTTGTGTTGCCCGGTAATATCACGCAAGGCTCTGGTAGATGATAGATTTGAAACTGAATTTCCTTTTTTGTTTTTA
>JAHEZO010000145.1 GCA_023250995.1 Flavobacteriales bacterium
GCGCAGCGTTTCTAATTTGAAATTCCGAATGCTCTCACCATCAATGGTAATTTCACCAAATTGAAATTCATAAAACCTGTTTAATAAATTGATAATAGAAGTTTTGCCGGCTCCGGTTGCTCCAACCAGGGCAAGCGTTTCACCCTTTTTAATGGTAAAGGATAAATCACGCAACACCCAATCCTGTTTTTCAAAAGCTGAACCATTTATTTTAACGGGCGCACTATTCAGGGATAAATTTTCACTATACGAAAACCAAACATTTTTAAAACTGATATCCCCCTTAATTTTTGTTAAATCTTCTTTTTCAAATTTTCCATTACTTCCAACTCTTGTACTTGGCATTTCTAATAATGAACCTGAATCAAGAATTTTGAAAACTCTATCGGAACTAACCATTCCCATTTGCAAGGTATTAAAGCGATCGGCCAATTGCCTTATTGGTCTGTAAAGCATATGAATGTAAAGAATAAAAGCCAGAAGCACCCCAAACGTTAATGTATCGTTTATTACCTCTTTTGCTCCCCACCAAACCACCAGCGCTATTGAAAGTGCCGAAATTATTTCTACAACAGGAAAAAAAACGGAGTATGCCCACACAGATCGGATATTGGCATCCCGATGCTCTTTATTAATTTTTTTAAAACTTTCCATTTCTTTTTCCTCCCGGTTAAATATCTGCACTATGCTCATTCCGGTAATATGTTCTTGTACAAAGGAATTCAACCTTGCTACTTGTGTGCGCACTTCCTGAAAAGCAATTTGAACCGATTTTTTAAAAATGTATGTGGCTAACACAAGCAGGGGCATGAGCGAAAGGCAGATGATGGTAAGACGCCAATCGGTAAAAAACATTACAAATAAAATTACAATTAATTTCAGGATATCGCCCATCATGGTAAGAAGACCTTCTGAAAAAACATCAGCAATGGTTTCAATATCAGAAATTACACGGGTTACCAGATTTCCAATGGGGGTTTTATCGAAAAACTTTAATTGAAATCCGGTGATTTGCCTGAACAGGGACGATCGCAAATCCCTGATTACTGTTTGTCCGATCCAACTTGTATAATAACTCTGAAAAAACTGGATAATCCCCTCTGCAGTTAATAGTAAAATGAGGATTATGGTCATTTCCATCAGCCCGTTTTTATCCGAAACAAGAATGTAATCATCCAGAGTTTTTTGAATAAGCCAGGGGCGAACCGGTGATAGAAATGCAAGCACAACCGTAAGCAGCGTGGTTATCCAAAAAATTTTTTTGTAAGGAGATACATAGCCGAGCAGGCGCTTGAAAATAGGAAGGTCAAAAGCTTTACCGGCAATTTTCATCTTTTCTGAAATATTTTTTATTAATAACTGATGTTACGCACATCTCTATTTCAAATTACAAATAACAACAATCAAATTGCAAATAATTTCCAACGACCAATAAAGAAAATTCTAAACCGCTAAAGAAAATTTTTTCGACAATAATCTAAAAATCAAGATAGCAGACGGTTTGAAAGTTGAAATTTTTATATTGAATATTATTTGTATTTTGGAAATTTGTATTTTGGAAATTAATGTTTTTAAGTAACTTCAGTTAATAATTCCTCCGAATAATTTACCTCTGTCAAATACAATCCGCAGGCAGGAACTGAGATACCCGCTTTTGACCTGTTTTTGCTTTCGAGGATTTTTTTGAATCCGCCCAGGCTTAATTCTCCGTCTCCTACTTGAAGCAAAGTCCCCACTATTGCTCTAACCATATTTCTTAAAAAACGGTCGGCTTTTATTTCAAAGATAAGTCCGCTCCCATTAAACATCATAGGATTGGGGCTCCAACCAGCCTTATAAACTCTACAAATATTTGTTTTAACCTGTGTGTGTGATTTGCTGAAGCAACTAAAATCTTTTACTTTCAGAAGCTGTCCGGCTGCACGATTCATTTCCTCAACATGTTTTATTAATCCTCTCTGATAGGATCTGTTTTCAAAAAAGGGATTTTTTGCATAATGAACCAAATATTTATAGGTTCTTGAAATAGCATCAAAACGCGCATTCGCATTACTTCCAACCGGGAAAATATTATGAACGGCAATATCTTTTGGCAGAATAGAATTCAGTTTGAAAATTATTTTGGTTTTATCGAATTCCTCCGGTTTAATTACAGAGTCGAAATGGGCAAAAAATTGTGTTGCATGAACCCCCGTATCTGTTCTTCCGCAACCCATGGTTTCAATTTTCTCCCTTAAAACCGTTTCGATTGACTTGTTTAATTCTGCCTGAACCGAATGAGCATTTTTTTGAATTTGCCATCCATGGTATTTGGTTCCGGAAAAAGCAAGTTGAATGAAATATCTGTTCAAATAAAAATTTTAATAGTTGTTTAAATGTGTTTATTGACGAGCCAAATTTAGATATTAGTTGCAAAGAATTGGTAGTTGAATTTTCTTTCCTTTAATTTACTGCCATATAATTAGAACCGGAACTTTTATTTTTTAATTTAAGTAACTGATGTTACGCACATTTCTATTTCAAATAACAAATAACAATAATCAAATTGCAATAAAATTCCAATGACCAATAAAGCAAATTCTAAACCGCTTAAGAAGATTTTTTCGACACTAATCGAAAAATCAAGTCAACATACGGTTTGATAATTGAAATTTTGATATTGAATATTATTTGTATTTTGATATTTGTATTTTAGAAATTAATGTTTTTGCGTAACCTCAGCTAATTAATTATTTTATAATGCGAATATGCTTACTTTCAGATACCCATAATTTTCTTGACCCCATGGTTTTAAAATACATTGCAGATTGCGATGAAGTGTGGCATGCAGGTGATATTGGTACTCTTGCAATTGCTGATGGGATAAGTGCAATCAAACCATTACGTGCCGTTTACGGAAATATTGACGGCCAGGACATACGGAAAGTCTATCCAAAAAATTTAAAGTTTAATTGTGGCGGGATGGATGTCTGGATAACTCATATAGGAGGTCAACCATTTCATTATGTTCCCGAAGTAAAAATAGAGCTTGAAGTAAAGCCTCCAAAACTTTTTATCTGTGGGCACTCCCATATTTTAAAAGTGATGTTTGATAAAAAATTCAAAATGCTTTATTTAAATCCGGGGGCTGCGGGCAATTACGGATTTCACAATGTAAAAACAATGTTGCGCTTTTCAATTGAAAATGGGGTAGTACGAAACCTTGAGGTGGTTGAATGGGGTAAGAAATGAAATCATATATTTGCCTCATGGTAAAGCTGAAGACAAAAAACAGGGAATATACTATTGAATTTTTAAAAAATGATTTTTCATCTGGTAATTTGAACGGAAAAAAATTTGACTGGGATATTGTAAAAATCAAAGAGAATTCATATCACATAATAAAAAATCACCGCTCTTATTCGGCAGAGATATTAAATTTTAATTCTTCAAATAAAACCATTACGGTTAAAGTAAATGGGCATAAACATGAGTTTAAGATTTCCGACCGGTATGATGAAGTGCTCCACGAAATGGGACTGGATACTCTGGCCACTATTAAAATAACAGAGTTGAGAGCACCCATGCCCGGTATGGTTATAGAAATTTGCGCTAAAGCTGGTCAGCAAATAAAAACAGGCGACAAATTACTGGTACTCGAGGCCATGAAAATGGAAAATATTTTAAAATCACCGGTGGACGGAATAATAAAAAAAGTGAATATTAAAACCAGAGATACCGTAGAAAAAAATTCCATTCTTTTAACTTTTGAATAATTCAAAAAAAATTATGAAAAAAAAATCTTTAATCCTTTTATCAGGCGTTGCTTTTTCAATCTTTTTTTATTCCGCTTGTTCTCCCGGAGGGCAAAAACCCGATAATTCACAGGACTCACTCAGCCTGCGAAAGGTTGAAAATCCTTTTGAAAAAAACGGAATAAAACTTTCCCCCGTTGAAAATTCACCGGGTTATGCGGATGCAAAAATCGAAATTTTGAAGCCAAAAACAGGTGATTATATTAAGCCCGGCAAAGTAAAATTTGAATTTAATGTGCAGAATTACAATCTGGGAAACCAAACGCAGGATGCGGCCGATAAAATGTGTGCTAATTCCAAACAAGGGCAACACATTCATTTTATCCTGAACAATGCAGCATACACTGCCCTTTATGAACCTAAAAACGAAATTGAACTGCCCGAAGGTCATTATACTCTTTTGGCCTTCCTTTCCCGTTCTTATCACGAAAGCATAAAATCGGAAAACGCATTTGCCATTAATCAGTTTATTGTTGGAAAACCACAATCCATTGATACCATAATTACCGAAGATCACGAAACGGGTGAACTTTTTAAAACAGAAATAGCCTATTTTAAGGAGGGGAAGAAGCAACAGATTAATTTGAAACTAAATTCAAATCCCTATTTGTTTTACAGCCGGCCAAAAGGAACTTATATTGGTTCAGATGCAAAGAAAATAATGCTCGATTTTTATTTGGTGAACACCGAAATTTCAGATTCGGGCAACAAGGTGAAACTGCTCATTGATTCTACCGAATTCATTTTAACAAAATGGGTTCCATATTTTATCGAAGGCCTTTCGATGGGTGATCACAAAATTTCACTTACCCTTATCGACAAAGAAAACAATCCTGTTTTCTGGGCGGCTCCATTTTACGAATCGGGTGAAAGAATTATTACTTTAAAAGAGGACGAACCGGTGGCTGAAAAAAAATAATGCAATAGTTTCAAAACCAACTTTTAGAAAAATTACCTTTATGGTTTTTCTATTTTTCTACGAGTGAAATATCAAACTGAACCAGGTCCACAAATCGCTGCACCCTTTTGTCAACATCCCCCTGGCTGAGGTTTTCTAACCTTTCGGTTCCAAATTTTTCAACACTGAAGGAGGCCATGGCAGAACCAAAAATGATTGAGCGTTTCATGTTTTCGAAGGAAGTGCTGCCTGTTGATGCCAGATGGCCTATAAATCCACCGGCAAAACTATCACCGGCACCTGTTGGGTCAAAAACATCCTCCAGCGGGAGAGCGGGAGCAAAAAATACCTGTTTGTTTTTGTTAAACAATAAAGCCCCATGCTCCCCTTTTTTAATAATCAGATAATCAGGACCCATGGCAAGAATTTTTTGGGCTGCCTTTACCAATGAATATTGTCCCGAAAGTTGTCTGGCTTCCTCATCGTTAATGGTAAGAACATCCACCCGATTTATCACCTTCAGCAAATCGTCCATGGCAATATTCATCCAAAAATTCATTGTATCCATTACAACTAATTTTGGTTTTGAATTTAGCTGGTCCAGGACCCTCATTTGTACTTTGGGCGTTAGATTTCCAAGCATAATATACTCGCACTCCTTGTATGATTCAGGCAAAACCGGGTCAAAATCGGCAAGCACATTTAGTTCTGTAACCAGTGTATCCCTGGTGTTCATGTCGTTGTGATATTTTCCCGACCAGAAAAATGTTTTTTCATTTTTCCTGATTTGAAGCCCCTTTGTATTTACTCCATGGTTGTGCAACATATCAATTCCATTCTGGGGAAAATCTCCTCCTATTACCGAAACAAGGGAAATATTTTTTGTGAAATAGGAAGCGGAAAGTGAAATGAATGTGGCTGCACCACCAATAATTTTATCCGTTTTTCCGAAAGGTGTTTCAATGGCATCAAAAGCAACCGTGCCAACAACAAGTAAACTCATAAATTCAGATTATTTTGGCGGCAAATATTGGATAATTTTAATAATTGTACTAATATTGCCACCTTAAAATTCCTCCCTAGCTCAGTTGGTTAGAGCATCTGACTGTTAATCAGAGGGTCTCAGGTTCAAGTCCTGAGGGAGGAGCTTGAAAAATAAATCATTTTATTTTTGCTTTCTTTTATTTTCTCTTTTCCCAATCCTTGCCCAAGTAATTAATTGTTTTTTTTCAAATTCTTATACCTATAATCGTAACATCATCTACTTGTTCAAGGTTTCCCTGCCATTCATAAAATAAATTTTTTAGAATCTTTTCCTGCTCAATGGCCGGTAATTTATTTATTGAAATTATTTTTTCTTCCAGTTGCTTATACTTATATTTTTTTCCTTTAGGCCCGCCAAACTGATCAGCAAAACCATCGGTCATTAAATAAAAGGAGTGTTTGTTTATTTCCCCTTTTTTGAAATTTATTTTGTGGGTGGTAAAATCTTTGGGTTTTTCTGTTTTCCCAATCGGTTGTTTGTCGGCTTTAATTTCGATAAATTTTTCTGTGCTGTCAAAATACCAAAGCGGATTGTTCGCTCCGCTCCATTGAATCATTATATCATCCGCTCTTCCCATTGGATCAGGCAAAAATATTCCGAGCAAAGAAATATCCATTCCATCCTTTATTTCCTCATCACTTTTGGCAAAGGTTTCCAAAACCAATTCGCGGGTTTTGTCGAGAATTTTTCCGGTTTCTTTTAAGTTGAATTCATTTACAGCTCTGTTTAGGGCATTGCTGCAAACCACACTCACCATTGCCCCCGGCACACCGTGGCCGGTGCTATCGGCTGCAGCAATAAAAATTATTTCGCCCCTGGTGAAATTTTCCAAACGGGAAGGAGTAACCATATGCATCCAAAAAAAATCTCCGGCCACAATATCTTTCGGATGGTACAAAACAAAGGATTCAGGAAGCTTTTCTTTAATTAATTCTACCGGTGGTAAAATGGCATTCTGCAATCTTTTTGCATAAGTAATAGAGCTAATGATTTCTCTTTGAGTTTCTTCTACCAGGTGTTTTTGTTGTTCAACTTCCTGCTTTTGTTTTTCCACAAGTTTTTTCTGACCTTCAATGATATCCTTTTGCTTTCGGGTAACCCTTAAATTACGAAATACATATCCCGCAAAAACCAAAACCAACAATAAACCTCCTCCCACAAAAGCAATAATTATTTTCTGTTTCCTGCTTTTTTCTCCGGCAAGTGCCTGTTGTTTTTCCATTTCCTTTTTATGCTCTGCCTGTTCAATTGCTTCTTTTTTTTCAAAATCGTAGGTCATTTGGCTCTGAATGGTTTTCTTTCTGGTTTCCTCGTTATCCATACTATCCCGGTAAAGAATATATAATTTGTGATTTTCATAGGCCCCTTTGTAATCTCCCCTTGCGCTGTCAAGCTCGGTAATTGATTTATATGTGCTTTTTAAATATTCGTTGGCCCCTATTTCAATGGCCAAAGTCCTGGCTTGTTCCAGGTATTCCCCCGCTTCCTTAAATTTTTTTTGCCTTGTAAAAGCATTGCCAATATTGCTCAAAGCTGATGCGGTTCCGGCTCTTAATCCAATTTCATTGTATATTTTCAAGGCAGAGTAGAAGGTTTGAATTGCTTCTGAAAATTTCTCCTTTTTGGTATAAATAGAGCCTATATTATTATAAGCATCCCCAATTCCGGCCTTATCACCAATTTCATTTTTAATTTTCAATGAAAGAAAAAGGAATTCTAATGCTTCGTCATAATTCCCAAGGTCATCGTAAACAATTCCGATATTATTATAGGCATTCCCAATTCCCTTTTTCTTGCCGAGCAGCTGTCTGATTTTTAAGGAAGCAAAATAATTTTTTAAAGCCTCCTTAAAATTATTCTGCAGGTAATATACATTCCCAATATTATTGTATGAAGCGGCAATTCCCCCGCTATCCCCAACTTCTTCTTTAATTTTTAAAGAAAGGAAATGGTTTTTTAAGGCTTCTGGATAAATACTCTGGGCATAAAAAACATTTCCTATATTATTATAAGAAAATGCGAGCCCTTTTTTATCCCCTGTTTTTTCTCTTATTTGAAGTGAGGCTGAATGATTTTTTAATGCCAGTGAATAATTTCCAAGGGCATAATAAGCTAAACCGATGTTATTATAAGAAGATGCTTTTCCGTCTTGAGCGAAACTGTAATTTGCAGAATCTGAAAAATTTGCCAAAAGTTTATTACTTAGTGATAAAGCCCTATTTGCAAAAAACATTGAACTGTCATAAAGTCCGGCCAAATGATATTCCTGAGAAAGATAAATTAAGCGGCCGAGATTACCGGTATCATTAGAAGAAATATTAAGGAGTGATTTAACCGAATCAATGTTATTTTGGGCACCAAAACCTGAAAATGAAAAAAATCCCCAGTTAAAAATTGTAAAAAAAGCGAGTATTTTCATTGGCTGGAGGGAAAATTTCAAAAATCCAAAAAGTTTTCATGAACTTTTATCCGTATACTACAAAGTCCCCCGCTGTTCCTGTTCCCTTTCGATGGCTTCAAAAAGGGCTTTAAAATTTCCTTTGCCGAAACTGCGGGCCCCTTTTCGCTGTATTATCTCAAAAAATACGGTGGGCCGGTCCTCCACCGGTTTAGTGAAAAGCTGAAGCAAATAACCTTCTTCATCCCGGTCAACAAGAATATTGAGGGCTTTAATTTTTTCCATGTCTTCATCAATTTCCCCTACCCTTGAATATAAATTATCATAATATGTTTCAGGTACATAAAGAAAATCAACCCCTCTCTTTCTTAGTTCGGTAACCGTGCTTATGATATCATCTGTTAACAGGGCAATGTGTTGCACCCCTCCGCCCTTATAAAATTCAAGGTATTCATCAATCTGAGATTTCTTTTTCCCCTTGGCTGGCTCATTAATGGGAAATTTTACATAGCCGTTTCCATTTGAAACCACCTTGCTCATAAGGGCGGTGAATTCGGTGGAAATATCTGAATCATCAAAGGTGATTAATAATTTAAACCCCATCACTTCTTCATAAAATTTAACCCATTCATTCATTTTTCCAAGTTCCACATTGCCTACGCAGTGGTCAATAACTTTTAGCCCAACAGGATTTGCTTTAAGCAAAGATTTTGCGGGTTTGTACCCCGGTAAAAAAGCCCCTTTATAATTTTTTCTCTCTACAAAAGTATGAAGGGTATCACCATAGGTATGAATCGAAGCCACCTTAACCCGGCCAAATTCATCTTCCAGCGTTTGTGGTGCCCGGGCCGGTTTTGCGCCACGCTTTACAGTTTCGTTAAATGCTTTCTCAGCATCATCCACCCAAAGGGCCAGAACTTTGACTCCATCACCGTGTTTCATCTGATGTTTGGTAATTTCACTTTCCGGATTAAAAGAGGTTGTGAGTACCAACCTTATTTTTCCCTGCTGCAATACATAGGAGGCTTTGTCCTTAACCCCTGTTTCTAACCCCGCATAAGCAACAAGTTCGTAACCCCAGGCGGATTGATAATAATATGCTGATTGCTTTGCGTTCCCCACATAAAACTCAATATAATCAGTTCCCTGGAGTGGAAGAAAATCTCCGGTTGAATTTTTATGAAGTTCGGCCAGTTTGTTTGCTGTAATGGTTTCCATCTTTTTTTGTTTTTAATTTTATTTTAAATTATTCAACCCATGATTTATAATATTTACCATCATCAATTTTCATGGCTTCATCTGTAACCATTAACGGGTGAAAAGTATCCACCATCACTGCGAGCTCTTTGGTTTCTTTCTGTCCAATGCTTCTTTCCATGGCACCGGGTGCAGGTCCATGGGGAATTCCTTTTGGATGTAAAGTAATATAGCCTGGTTTAATGTCGTTGCGGCTCATGAAATCGCCATCCACATAATAAAGTACTTCATCCGAGTCAATATTACTGTGATTATATGGGGCGGGGATGGATTGTGGATGATAATCATATAATCTTGGGCAAAAGGAGCATACCACAAATTTATCTGATTCAAATGTTTGGTGAACAGGAGGCGGCTGATGAACCCTTCCTGTAATGGGTTCAAAATTATGGATTGAAA
>JAHEZO010000289.1 GCA_023250995.1 Flavobacteriales bacterium
ACTTTTAAACTCCACTTATTTTCGCTTCAAAGGAAATTTCATTTTTTAATTTATATCAACATTTCCAATCGAAATTTCATTTAGCCGCCTTTTCAGCAATCTTCGTTTTAGTGGATTTAAATGATCAACAAACAACACCCCGTTAATATGGTCGAATTCATGCTGTATTATCCGGGCGGGTATTCCTTTAAATTTTTCGTCCTGAAAATTAAATTTTTCGTCATAATATTGAAGATGAATTTCAGGCATCCGGTAAACCGATTCTCTAATCCCCGGTATTGAAAGGCAGCCTTCTTCAAAATCCCATTCGTCACCGGTTTCATCTAACAGAACCGGATTGATAAAAACTTTTTTAAAATTTTTCAAATCTTTATATTTTTCCTTTCCTTCCCCATCAGAAAAACCGGCCGCATCGGCAATAAAAAGCCTTACGCTGAAACCCACCTGCGGGGCAGCAAGCCCAACCCCTTTGGCATTATACATCGTTTCAAACATATCGGTAATCAGGGCTTCCAGGTTTGGATAATTGGCATTAATTTCTCTTGCCGTTTTTTTTAATACCGGATCCCCATATGCAACAATCGGAAGAATCATTTTTATTGAAAATTAAAAATTTAGCACTGAATTTTTTTCAGATAATCCTGCAAAATTATTGAGGCACTTACCTTATCTACAGTGGCTTTATTTTTCCTTTCCTGTTTTTTTAGTCCGCCATCAATCATTGCCTGAAACGCCATTTTAGAGGTATAGAATTCGTGCATCCGCTCTATGTTTTTTTTTGGAAATTTTTTCCTGAGACCATGGCAAAAATCATCCGAAAGTTTTTTCATACGGGGGTTTTTATTTTGGCCCGATGGATCGCCCACCACGATAATGTCAACATTTTCCTTTTTGAAATAATTTTCGAGAAATTCAAATACCTCATTGCTTTTTACTGTGGTAAGCGAAGATGCAATAATCCGCAAAGGATCGGAAACTGCAATTCCCACCCTTTTTGTACCGTAATCAATGCCCATAATTCTGCCCATTTTTTTCAAAAATAAAATGTTTTATACAAAGGCCAAAACAAGATCTTCAGCCATTACCATGGTTCCCTCCTTTAAAAGAATCGTTTTAATATCTGCATTTTCAGAGGCGGTAATAGTGGTTTCCATTTTCATTGCTTCAATCACAAACAAGGGTTCATTTCTTTTAACATGCTGCCCCTTCTTCACAAAAATTTTCGACAACAAACCCTGCAGCGGAGCCCCGATATGCTTTGGATTTTCTTTTTCAATTTTCTGATGCTCCTCCTTCACAATCTTCAACGACTTATCCAATACTTCCATGTTTCTTGTCTGCCCATTTACTTTAAAAAAGACTGTACGCATACCGTCTTCATTAGGCGGGCCGATGGATAACAATTTCACAATGATGGCTTTTCCCTCTCCAATCTCAATAAAAGTTTCTTCATTCAGCTCCATCCCAAAAAAGAAATTTTTTGTGGGCACTTTAGATATGGCCCCGAATTCCCTGTGCATTTTATACATTTCTTCATATACCTTGGGATAAAGTTTATAGGAAAGAAAATCTGTAAATTCAAGTGTGCGGATAAACCCTGCCTGATGTTTTTTGAGAAATTCGTCATATTCCTTTTCAAAATCCACGGGCTCGAGATGTTCATTGGGCCTGGATGTAAATGGTTTTTTGTCTTTTAAAATAATTTTTTGAAGGTTTTTAGGAAATCCTCCTTCCGGTTGCCCAATATCTCCCCTGAAAAAAGATTGTACTGATTCGGGAAAGGAAATGGTATCACCCTTTTCAAAAACATCGTTCACCGATAAATTATTTGAAACCATGAACTGGGCCATATCGCCAACCACCTTTGAACTTGGAGTAACCTTTATTACATCTCCGAACATCCTGTTAACTTCTGAAAACATTTTTTTTATTTCCTCAAATTTCTCTCCCAACCCAAGGGCCATAGCCTGAGGTTTAAGGTTAGAATACTGGCCCCCCGGAATTTCGTGATAAAAAACCTCTGCCGCACCGGCTTTCATCCCGGATTCAAAGGGATAATAAAATTCTCGCACGTTTTCCCAATAAGTCGAAAACTGATTCAATTTTTCAATGTCAATTTTGTTTTCCCGCTTTTGAAAACGCATCATTTCAACAATTGAATTAAAATTTGGTTGTGAGGTGAGCCCCGATAATCCCCCCAACGCAACATCAATTACATCTACTCCCGCCTCAATGGCTTTCAAATAAGTGGCAGATTGCAATGAGGAAGTATCATGGGTGTGGAGATGAATTGGAATTTCAACCGTATCCTTAAGAGCAGAAATAAGTTCTTTTGCCGCATAGGGTTTTAACAAGCCCGCCATGTCTTTTATCCCAAGGATATGTGCCCCTGCATTTTCAATTCGCTTTGAAAGTTTTACGTAATAATCAAGATTGTATTTTGTTTTTGATGGGTCGAGAATGTCACCTGTATAACAAATGGCCACTTCTGCTAATCCCTTTGTTTTTTTCCTCACAAATCGGATGCAGGGTTCCATTCCTTCCATCCAGTTGAGGGAATCAAAAATTCTGAAAATATCAACTCCTTTTTCCCATGATTTTTCAACAAATGATTCCACCAGATTATCGGGGTAAGCCGTATAACCTACCGCATTGCTGCCTCTGATGAGCATTTGGAATAAAATATTTGGAATGGCCGCTCTTAATTCTTCCAGCCGCCTCCATGGGTTTTCATGCAAAAAACGCATGCAAACATCAAAGGTGGCTCCTCCCCACATTTCCATGCTGAAAACTTCCGGATGATTCTTGGCGAAACTTTCGGCCACCCTAAGCATGTCATAGGATCTCAGTCGGGTGGCAAGCAGCGACTGGTGGGCATCCCGCATTGTGGTGTCGGTATAATGAATTTTTTTTTCTTTTTTTAACCATTCGCAAAATTTTTCGGGGCCAAGTTCGGTGAGAAGATTTTTTGTACCCTTAGGATATTCACTGTAATGGCTGAAATCAGGAACAACCGGTCGTATGAACTTCTTTGTTTTGTCAATTTTTTTTACATCGGGATTTCCGTTTATTATAATTTCTCCCAGAAATTTCACAATCCTTGTTGCCCTGTCCTGTTTATGTGAAAACCTGAAAAGTTCTTTATTGGTTTGAATAAAATCAACGGTGGCATTTCCCATTCTGAAAATTTCGTGGTTGATGATATTTTCGAGAAAAGGAATATTTGTTTTTACTCCCCGTATTCTGAACTCCTGAAGGGCACGGTCCATTTTTCTGCTTGCCCCGTCAAGTGTTCGTGAATGGGCCGAAACTTTTACCAGCATGGAATCAAAAAACGGACTTATCACCGCCCCCTGGTATATGCTCCCCGCGTCCAGACGTATTCCGAATCCTCCGGGACTTCGGTAAGTGGTTATAGTACCATAATCCGGTTTAAAATTATTTTCG
>JAHEZO010000290.1 GCA_023250995.1 Flavobacteriales bacterium
AATGTAAAATAATTTTTTTAATTGTTTTCGAGAAACCATTGAATTTGTTCGTTAAATATGGGCAATGATAAGATAAACTAATTTTTTGTTAGTTAACCTTTTTTAAAAATAATGAATAAAGAATTGTTAATAACAGGGGTAATTGAAGTTTATTTCGACTTGAATTTTTCAATGGCTTTACGGGAGAAATCGGAGAGAATCAACTCTCCGCTTATGGCAGCTCTTTCCTGTAATAAACCATCCCAATGTTCAGTTCCAGCCCAAAATATTTTTTTCAATTGCTCCATGGCTTCCGGATTGGATTTTGCCAAAATTTCTGATAATGTTTTCACCCCAAGGTCTAATTCCTCCAAAGTTTTAAAAACTTCATTATACAAGCCATTTGATTTAGCCCAATCGGCACTTTGCCAGGAAGTGGCGTTTATGGAAAGATGTGAAAAAGCAGCCATTCCGATTTTTCTCTCCACCGCAGGGCCAATTACAAAAGGTCCTATTCCAATAGCCAGTTCACTTAATTTAACCGAAGCAGATTCTGAAGCAAAAACATAATCAGCCGCAGCGGCCAAGCCCACTCCTCCGCCAACAGCCCTCCCCTGAACCCGGGCAATTACAAATTTTGAAGAGGTTCGGATGGAATTTATTACCGAAGAAAACCCGCTGAAAAATTTTTTTCCCTGTTCTTTATTTTTTATTGAAACCAATTCTTCAAATGAGGCACCTCCGCAAAATGTTTTTTCACCATCGCTTTTTAAAACGATTACTTTAACCTCAGGTGCTTTTCCCATTCGGGCTATTTCCTTGCTCAGTTTATTCAAAATTTCACCTGGGAGTGAATTGCTATGTGGATGAAAGAAACTAATGGTTCCGGTGCCATTTTCAAGGGAGGATGTTACGGTGCCAATCATAAATTTGGATTTAAAATGAGAATCAAGGGTAAAAAAAGTTTTTTTGCTACGAAGAAACTAAGTCACTAACTGAAATTTTTATTTAATATTTTTAATAAAACCATTTGCGTAAGTTCAGTCGCTAAGAATCACGAAGATGATTTTTTTATATTAATATCCTAGATTTGCATTTGAAATGAATCTTAAAAAAAAAACCCTGACAAAACTCGACAGGGTTTTTCAAACAACAGCAGCAAAAAATTCTCAAGCTTAGATAATAATGGACCTAAGTATTAAACTGTTTCTTCACCCTCCTCCGATTTTTTTTTCTTTTTGGAGGCCTTTTGAACTTTTATTACAATTTCCTGGGATTCCTTATTTAAATCTATTTTAATTGTGTCGCCCTCTTCCAAGCCTGATTTTATTATTTCTTCGGCCAGCGGATCCTCAAGATATTTCTGAATGGCCCTTTTTAACGGCCTGGCACCAAATTGCTCATCATATCCTTTATCAGAAATAAAATCTTTGGCTTCGGTAGAAATTTTCAGGCCATATCCCAAATTGCCAATCCTTTTGAAAAGATGTTTTAATTCAATGTCAATAATCTGGTGAAGATGTTCTTTTTTAAGAGAATTAAATAATACCACATCATCAATCCGGTTTAAAAACTCAGGTGCAAAAGCTTTTCGAAGGGCTTTTTCAATTACACCTTTGGAATCTGATTCAGCATTTTGAACCTTATTGCTTGTTTGGAATCCGACTCCCGCCCCAAAATCTTTTAATTGCCGGGTTCCAATGTTAGAGGTCATAATAATTATCGTGTTCTTAAAATCAATCTTTCTCCCCAAGCTATCAGTAATATGGCCTTCGTCAAGGGCCTGAAGCAGCAGGTTAAAAACATCCGGATGGGCTTTTTCAATTTCATCTAAAAGGACCACTGCATAAGGTTTTCTCCTTACTTTTTCGGTAAGCTGGCCTCCTTCTTCATAACCCACATAGCCCGGAGGGGCACCAATTAACCTTGAAATGGAAAATTTTTCCATGTATTCACTCATGTCAATTCTAATCAGGGCATCATCCTTATCGAACAAAAATTTTGAAAGCTCTTTGGCAAGCTGGGTTTTTCCAACCCCCGTAGGACCAAGGAAAATAAATGAACCAATGGGTTTGTTCGGATCTTTTAGTCCGGCTCTGTTTCTCTGAATTGCCCTTACCACTTTTTTAACCGCTTCGTCCTGACCAATCAGTTTCGATCTGATTTCTTCAAACATATTGGAGAGTTTGCTGCTCTCATTCTGTGCAATTCTTTGTGCGGGCACCCCGGTCATCATGGCCACTACCTCTGCCACATTATTATCGTTTACCGTTTCACGGTGATGGCGTGTTTCCTCCTCCCATTTTCTTTTTTCAAAATCGAGCTGTTCAAGCAAGGTTCTTTCAGAATCTCTTAGCCGGGCAGCTTCCTCATATTTCTGACTCCTTACCACTTTATTTTTTTCCTCCTTAATGTTCTCAATTTTCTTTTCAATATCAAGGATGTTAAGTGGTACTTTAATATTGGTTATATGCACCCTTGACCCGGCTTCATCCATGGCATCAATTGCTTTATCAGGTAAATGCCGGTCGCTAATGTATCTTTCGGTTAAGGTTACGCATGCTTTTATTGCCTCATCTGTATATGAAACATTATGGTGGTTTTCGTATTTATCTTTGATATTATTTAAAATCTGAATGGTTTCCTCCACAGTGGTGGGCTCAATCAATACCCTTTGAAACCTGCGGTCGAGTGCACCGTCTTTTTCAATGTACTGCCTGTATTCATCCAGAGTTGTAGCGCCAATACATTGAACTTCACCTCTTGCAAGGGCCGGTTTAAACATATTGGAAGCATCAAGAGATCCTGAAGCCCCGCCCGCACCAATAATGGTATGAATCTCATCAATAAAAAGAATCACATCAGGTGATTTTTCCAATTCATTCATCACGGCTTTCATCCTTTCTTCAAACTGCCCGCGATATTTTGTGCCAGCAACCAAAGAAGCAAGGTCAAGGGTAACAATTCTTTTATTAAACAAAACCCTGGAAACCTTTTTTTGAACAATCCTCAATGCCAACCCCTCGGCAATGGCTGATTTTCCAACCCCGGGTTCACCAATTAAAATAGGGTTATTCTTTTTTCTCCTGGAAAGTATTTGGGAAACCCGCTCAATTTCTTTTTCCCTTCCAACTATTGGATCAAGTTTTCCTTCATCAGCCGATTTAGTAAGGTCTCTTCCAAAATTATCTAATACCGGAGTTTTTGATTTTGTATCTGCAGGTTTCCTGGGGGCTGGTTGTTGCCCGGCAAACCGTTCACCCTCCTCATCCGCATCGTCCTCATCCGGAGGGTTATTCGGGGTTTCCGATTTTATTTCAAATTCATCCGCGAGTTCGAGTTCTTTTCTCACCGTTTCATAATCTACATTCATTTTTTTTAAAATATTGCTTGCCACTGAATTAATGTCCTTAAGAATTGCCAGAAGCAAATGAACTGTTCCAATTACCGG
>JAHEZO010000146.1 GCA_023250995.1 Flavobacteriales bacterium
ACCCGAAGTAGCGCCATTGGTGGAAATGGCCCATCCGAAATCAAAGGTAAAATCATCATAAATTCCCTTTTCCAATTCAATCACAATACTTCCGGAAGCGGAAGAAATATTTTGGTTGTAACATTTGGTTCGAAAACCCCATTTGCCTGCTACAATTTCATAATTATCGGAATAAATATTCGGAAGTGTAAAAATTCCATTGGCATCTGCTGTTAAAGTGTATTGATTGAATTCTGTGCTGAGCAAAACTTCTGCAAAGGGAACAATGGTTCCGGTGGAGCCTTCCTTCACTTGCCCTGCGAGGTTAAATGGAACATCAGGGTCCAGTTGTACATCCAGTGAAGTAACAATTCCGCTGGCCAGAGAAACTCCGGAAATGATTTTAGTAACATATCCGGTTTTTTTAAACTTTACATCATAAACCCCCGGTGTGGCAAATCCGCAGGCATAGGAACCATTGGACTTGGAGTTGGAGGTCTCAATGGTTGAAACAATTGTTACGGTGGCCCCGAAAAGTGGGTTTCCTGTGCCTGTTTCGGTTACATTTCCTTCGAGATAACATCCCCTTTTGTAATCGGGAGTAAGCACGAACATTCCTTCCTGCATATCTGATGCAAGAATATTTCCTGAGGGAAGAAAAGCATACACCCCCCAATCTCCTTCCATCCCTGCACCCGACATGGGTGAAGTATCATAATTTCCGGTTACCACAAGGTTTCCGGGGCGGCTTCCATCAACAATTACTACACCTTCCTTATACCATGAAGTTACTGCATAATCATTTTTAATATAGGTGTTATGAACTACCGAATTGGAACCCGGATTTTGCTGAATTTTATCAAGCTCTTTAATGTTTAAGGGGTCGGTAATATCATAGGATGTAAGGAAAGAATTATCAACTTCATCAGTAGTAAAGAGGACTTTGCCGTTATCAGATAGCCAGGTGTTGTGGGTAAAATTATTCGGGGTATTCTGACTTGCAAGCAAAACAGGATTTGATTTGTCGGTAAGATCAACCATTGAAAAAAATCCATCATAAATATGACCAAAATAACCTGTATCGTTTCTAACATAACCATCGTGAACATAACTTACGGTTCCTGAACCGGGAAATACAAATTCTCCGGCATAATGAGGATTCCATGGGTCAGTAACATCAATAATAAGAGGATGTCCATGATAATTTGAATTACTGATATTGCTTCCATATAAATAAAGATAATTCCCATCTACCTGTAAGGCATGGATGCTGTTTATCTGCCCTGCAATAGAACTGTCGCCAGTCCAGCTTTTATATTGAATGGAATCCGGAAGATATGAGAGATTAACAATTTGCAATCCTCCACCTCCCTCAGTAGTAACAAAAGCATAACTTCCTTTGGTTCTAACCTCCCTCCAGATTGAATTTGGGCCCGGAGCGGAAAAAAGCGAATCGGGGTTGGAAGGATCTGTAACATCCACTATTGACATCCCTCCTGAATGGCCAACAAGAGCATATTCCATGTTTCCGGCAGCATATCCCCAGATGTTTGAAAGCTGTAAGCCGGGAAATGGTACCTGGGATTTAAAAGCTACATTAAAATTTCCCTGTGCAAAAAATGCAAGAGAAAAAATTGTTCCCAACGAAAAAAGGAAAATTTTAAGAATATTTTTTTTCATGTTTTTTCAATTTAAAAATTTAGACGCGTGAAAGTAGAAAAAAATAGGTTTGCAGGTTAATTGCAAGAACATCTTTATTTATCAATTCCTTCAATGAGAGAAATCAGCTGCTAAGCATCTTCAGTCTTTCAAGTAAAGGAGGATGTGAATAATGAAAAAACACATAGGCCTTATGTGGAGTAAGGTTGCTGAGATTATCTACCGATAATTTTTTTAAGGCCGATTTCAATGCTTCCCCGTCAGATGTTTGCTTTGCAAAAGCATCCGCTTCAAACTCGTTTTTCCTGGAAAGGATATTCATTCCGATTCCGAGGATGAACGAAACGGGGGCATACAACATTCCGAAAACAATTGCCCCAATATGAAAACTGGGGTTCTGCACGCTGAGTGCTTTCGAAAGGGTAGGATTATCAATTACCAGGGAAAAAATAAAAAGGGTAACACCCGTTTGCAAAATCGAAAGGAGGATAGAAAAAAGAATGTGGTTTTTTTTGTAGTGGCCAACTTCATGGGCAAGCACCGCCACGAGTTCATTTTCGGTATGTTTTTCAATTAAAGTATCAAATAAAACAATTTTCTTTTTTCTTCCCAACCCGCTGAAATAAGCATTTGCCTTGGTAGATCTTTTTGAACCATCAATAACGAAAATATTATTTAGCTTGAATCCGTTTTTATTAGCGTAAATTTCGATGGCTTCCCTGAGGCTTCCGTCACCCAGAGGCTTAAGTTTATTAAAAAGCGGAACAATTAAAGAAGTGTAAAACATGGCCATGAAAATCATAAAAAAGCTTAATAAAATCCAAACATATATCCAGAAATTTGCTCCTGCTGATTGGTAAAACCAAATTACAAGGGATAACAGTGGAACTCCGATGATTGCGGATAGAATTAGTCCTTTGATTTTATCTAAAACATAAGTTTTAAAATTTGTTTTATTAAACCCGAATTTTTCTTCTATTACAAAAGTTCCATATAGTGAAAAAGGCTCGCTCAAAATTCCTGAGGCAAGGCCAATAATTCCAAAAAAAAGCAGGGCCATCAATATTGGGTTTTCTGTGTAAGAACGCACCCAATTATCAACCAGGGCAAATCCACCGGATAAAAGCATGGCAAGCATTAAAATAAAACTGAAGGAACTGGTTAAAAAATCAAAACGAAAATTTACTTTTTGATATTCCATCATTTTGCGGTATTTTTCTTCATCATAAATGCCTTTAGCTTCAGGGGGAAGCTCAGGGGAGATGCTTTTGCTGTTAAGGTATTCGAGAATTCTCTCGAAAAGGAAATCAGTAATGAGAAGAACAAGGATTATTTCGAAAATCAGGTTGGACATAATTTATTTGATTTAAGATTCTGAAGTTTATTTAAATATTCATTTTACTTAAAATATATTTATAGTCTTAAGTCGTAAGATGACTTACAACCTACGACTTATGACTTACAACTTCCACTAACATTCATTTCATTCTTCCATAAAATAATTTTGTATCATATTCCATTTTTATTTTCCCATCCCGGCTATAATTTTCAAATAATTTCTTCAGTCCATTCATCATTTGCCTGAATTCCGGCTTGTATTCATCGGGGATATATGAACAGGATAAAGTTCTGCCAACCAATCCCTCCAAATCAAAAACCTGATCATTGGAAAAGTTTTTCTTTTCAAAATTATTTATGCCGAAAAAATCTTCAAAAACTTTATTGTTGTTCAAGGTAATATTTGTATGATTCACTTTTTCGTAATCTTCCGAAACACCAAGCAACAATTTATCATATTCCGATAAAAAATCCGACCCGCTGGTTTTTCTTTCGTTCCAGGCTAGAATTACCCATCCGCCCGGTTTTAAAATCCGGATAAATTCTTTCCGGCATAATTCCTTATTGAACCAGTGGAAGGCCTGGGCACAAAAAATAAAATCAATTGATGAATCATCAAGCGTTGTATTTTCCGCAGTGCCTTTAATTGAGAAAAAATTTTTCATTCCTGAAAATAGCTTTTCCGAAAATTCTCTCATTGCATCATTCGGCTCAACCGCAAAAGTTTTGTTGCCGTTATTCAAAAAAATTTGGGTGGAAATTCCTGTTCCCGACCCAATATCCGCAACAATGTCCTTTGGCGATAATTTCATGCGGGATGACAAAAACTCAAACATTTCAGAAGGGTATCCTGGGCGGTAAGCATCATAATATTTTTCTTTACCTGAAAATCTGCTTACAGATTGTTTCATAGGGGATGAACTTTTTTTATTAGTAACTGAAGTTGCGAAAAAGCATAAATTTCCAAAATACAAAAATCAAAATTCAAATAATATTCAATATCAAAAATTCAATTATCAAACCGTCTGTTTTCCTGATTTTTAGATTATTGTCGAAATAATCTTCTTTAGCGGTTTAGAATTTTCTTTATTGGTCATTGGAATTTTTTTGCAATTTGATTATTGTTATTTGTTTTTTGAAATAGAGATGTGCGCAACATCATTTAGTAAGAACCATTCCTTTTCCTCACAAACCACTCTATGGCCAAAAATGAAATCAAAATAAAAAAAATCCATTTCAGGTTAATTACATCGCTGAGCTTTTTTTGAGTGTATGAAACCGAAACTATATCTTTCCTTTTATCGAGGATTTCCGGAAGAGAATCAAGCTGGGACGGATAAATCAGCTCCCCCTGATTTTTTACAGCCAGATTAAATAAAAGCTGGTGATCGGCAACAGTATTAATGGCCTCAATTTGCAAAGGACTAATGTTGAATTCTCCCTTAACCGAATACATTTTATCCGATAATTTAACATGGCCCTCATAGGTATAATCCCCTACCGGAAAAATTCCGGCATCAAGATGATATCCTTTCCCGGTTTTATTAAAAACAAAGGGAAATTTTTTGTTTTCAGCGTTGATAATTTCGAAATTCACATCCGTTTCATTCACCGGTTCCATACTTTCGTTATAAAGCAATGCATCAAAAGCAACCGCTTCGTTTTCCTGAAAATTATTTTTCCCGCTTATCCTGAATTTGTTTTTGTTTTCTTTTAAGGATAAGTATTGAATAGTTTTTAAAAAAATTTCATTAAATATATTTTGATTTTTATGATGCAAAAAGTCGGAAAGACGCCAGCGCCAAATTCCTTCTCCTGAAATTACAGCATTTTTTTTATCCGAAGTTGAATTAAAAAGAATCAGGGGCTGCTCTGTTTCAACCATTCCTATTTTTTGATAAAACAGCAGTTGGGCAGAAGGGGTTACTTTATAATTTCCAAGGGGTATTTGGAGAGGCGGAAAAAATGAAAAAAAATTTCTTGCTTCGGGACTGAGAGTGAAAAGAGAAAAATTTTTATTCAAGGTGGGCTGACATTCTCCGGTTTTACCCCGACTTGCATTTACATTTAATCCCGTTTGAAGTTTGTTGAATTGATTCCAATCCGTTTCGTTTCCAAGGATATAAATTAAAGGCAAGCCCTCCTGAGTAATTGAATTAAACAAGCCGGGGGACGGATTTTTTAAGGACGGAAGTTCGTGCAAAATCACAAGATTGTACTTTTTTATCTCCTGAATTTTAAAATCAGAAGCCAAAAAAACATCTGTTTCGTAATTATCACTTAAATCAATTGTTTCACGCATGGCCTTTATATCCGGATGAGGTGCATTCATCAGCAATAAAATTTTTTGCCTTCCATCCAAAACCTCTATATAAACCTCAAAAGAATTATTCCCGGGGTTTGTTTCATTTTCTAACTTTTCCAAACGTACCGTAAAATGCTGAATTCCTTTTTGACTTGCTGCCAGCTCCAAGGGCAAATTAAAATTAAAATTAACTGCATCAATTTTAACTTCTGTAAAAAATACCGTTGAATCTCCTTTTGTAATTTTTAAACGTGCGTTTTCACCTGCAAATTCATGGGCTTCAATGGCAATTTCAAGAGGAAAATGGTTTCCAAGATAGGCCACTCTGTTATAAGCTACTTTTTTTAAAACAAGATCCCTCTTTAAAGAAGTATCTCCCAAAGCCACGGTATAAACCGGAAAATTAAGTCGGGAAGAAGAAAAAACCGGGTTTGCACCTTTGTTGTAAATGCCATCTGTGGCAAGGATAACAGCTCCAACATTTTGGTTCGCAAACCGGATATTTATTTCATCAAAAATTTGAGAAATATCTGTTTCTTTTTCACTAAATGTCCATGAAATTATTTCGGATATTTTTTCGCCAAAAGAAAAAGTTTTAACCACGTATTTATTCTCCAATCCTTTAATTAGTTCGGTAATTTTTTGCCGGTATTCGATTTTGTAGTAAGTTGAATCTTTTCCTGCACAGACTGAACTGGTATTATCTTGCGCAATAATAATTATGGGTTTTTCTACATTTTTAAATAAAGATTTTAGCAGCGGATTGAGGAGTAAAAAAGTCAGGATAAAAATAACCATGAATCTGAAAAAGGCAAGAAAAAATTTTATTCTTATCGGGAAACCGGAGTCTCTCCCATATAAAAGATAAGTACATAAACCGGCAAAACCAATGCAAAAAACGATAAGCCAAATTGGGTACTCGGTGGTGATACTCATCGGAAGGGGTTCAAGAGGAAATTTAAAAGGTTGGAATGTTTCACTCCTTTAAATTTATTCTTCGTGTTACTCTTTGAAATTTCTACTGTTTTTTAGTCGTAAGCCGTTATTCATAAGTCGCAAGTAAGGGCTTTAAAGATTTTATTTAACTGAAGTTATGAAAGGAAATTTTTGAAAAAAAAATCCCAAGCCCCAAATTCAAAATTTAAAGCCCCAGGTTCTGCCTCTTTTTCCATTGTTCCTATAGTATTTTTAGCAGTTCGCAAATTCAAAATGACAGCTACATCCAACCGCATTAATATTTCACCGAATTCGTTTTCCCTTTTCATCATATTTATTGTGCTTCTGCCCCCTCTTGCTCAAATAGCGCAATGCAGTTTGCCGTTCTTTGATTTTGGGGCTTGAAATTTGGGGTTTGGGACTTATTCAATATAATTCGCGTTTCATTAGTAAATTAAGTAACCATCCCGCCATCCACATGTATTACCTGCCCGGTGATGTATGAGGATAAATCCGAAGCCAGGAAAAGAGCGAGATTGGCAACATCCTGGGGTGACCCTCCGCGCTTTAAAGGAATACTTTCTCTCCATTGCTGAATGGCTTTTTCATTCAGAGAGGCAGTCATGGCTGTTTCAATAAATCCGGGTGCAATGGCATTTGAACGGATGTTTCTTGAACCGAATTCTATGGCTATTGATTTGGTGAACCCGATGATTCCGGCTTTGGAAGCCGAATAATTTGCCTGTCCCGCATTTCCTTTTACCCCTACCACCGATGACATATTAATAATAGAACCCGAACGCTGCTGCAGAAAAATTTTTTGAGCCGCTTTGGTCATATTAAAAACCGATTTCAGATTTATCCTTAAAACATCATCCCAGTTTTGCTCTGTCATGCGCAGCATCAGTGTATCCTTGGTAATCCCTGCATTATTTACTAAAATATCAATCCTGCCAAAATCTGCTACTACTTTATTTATCAATTCTTCGCAACCATTAAAATCAGAAGCATCCGACTGATAAACCTTTGCCCTGACTCCAAGTGATTTCAGCTCATTTTCAAATGCCTCAGTATTTTCATTCACCACAATATCTGTAACTGCAATATCAGCCCCGTTTTGAGCAAAAGTCTGGGCTATGCTTTTCCCTATTCCCCGGGAGGCACCGGTTATTACCGCCACTTTGTTTTTGAGTAAATCCATAATCAAAATAATAAATTAATATATTTGCTTTGCTTCGAAAAATTAGGTTTCAAATATATAAAGAAATAGAATGAAAAAAATTCCCCCTACCCTTCTGATGGTCCTTTTATCCTTTTTATCCTTTTCACAAACCTGGTTTGATGTTGGCCTTAAGGGAGGATATGGATTAAACCTCATGTACAATAAAAATTATTTCAGCGATAATAATTTTACACCTAAAATGAGTTTTGGGTATATGTATGGAGGAAAAGTTGGGTTCAACTTCAACGAAGACCATTCGGTTACCATGGATGTTATTTCTTCGGCTTTCAACCAGGGCTATTATTACAACCGGCTGAATGCCGACAGTTCCCGGAGCAATTATTCGAGGAGCATTTCTTTTAACTCCATAAATATTTTACTCCTTTACCGGAAAATGAAAGCTGCAAGTTATTTTGAAGTGGGCCCGCAGTATTCTGCCATTCTCAAAGCAACAGGAAATGACGATATAGCCGGGAAGTCGGATGTTTCGGGATATTTAGCCAAATCATATTATTCACTGGCCCTTGGTTTCGGGGGATTTGTGGTGGGAACCGAAAATTTTGGAGTTACAATCGGCTTCAGGTTTTCATATTCTCTGAGTGATGCCATCAGCCCCGAGGGAAAATCCGTTCACTTTCCTTCGCAAACCAACTATTCTTCCTACTCTCCGACCAATCCTTTTACAGGAATTATGGTAATGGAACTTAATTATGATTTAGGTTTTATAGCTAAAGCAAAATGCGGAAAGAAAACAAAATTTGTAATGTTTTGAAATTTTTTAATTTTTTGCTCCGGGAAATCTTTTATAATAAGGATGGAAACTTGAAGACGGAAGACGGAAGAACTTTCAGTTTCGGATTTTCTTAATTCTTCCAAATCTTATGTTGCTTAAGCAATGTAGGCCAGGTCTTCCATCTTCTGTCTTCGGTCTTCGGTCTTCGGTCTCCCAACTTCCGACTTCCGACTTCCGACTTCCATCTTTCACTCCTTCTTACTTCCTCCCTCCCACTCCTCGGTACCCGAAGGAATTTCAAATTCTTTCTTCTCCAATTTTTTTGGATTTATTTCAGTAACCAGCATGGTAGAAACTAAATCCCCGTGCAAAGTAGTGGTTACCGATTTTAACGGAAACCCTTTCATATCCCAGTTCCTCATGGCAAGGATATCATAATCCGACTTCAGGAATTTAGAATAATCAATAATATTAATTTCTAAATTTTCGGCTACCCAGCAAGTAGATTTAATCGAGTTGGTTTTTGAAAAAAGTTTCCGGCATTTATTATTTAACAACACCGAAAATTCCTCCGTTTTTACCGTTTCAAAACTCTTATAATTAAATCCCTCCCCGGCATGAATGCTTGTCTCTTCCATGGTGTTGAAATATTTTTTTCCATCGGGCATGGTTGAAAGAATTTTCATCTCATCGCCATCTTCCTCCATTAAAAACCGGGTAGATTGTTTCACCGAATCTTTATTTAAGGATGGCCTCATTTCAAGTGCAACCCGCCCCGGAGAAAAAAACCATTCAAGGAAAACTACCGAATTGCTCTCGGCCACAAAATATTCGGCCCTGATTGTTCCTTCAAAAGGCTGGGCAAAAACACAACAAATGTTGATTCCGAAAACTATTAAAAAAAATATTTTTTGCCTCATTATTATCGTCTTTTCAGCTTGGCAGCAAATTAAAATTTTTTAGAACTTTTAACTTATGTTACCCAACCAACCTTTTTAATAAACAAAATTCCAAACCCCAAATTCCAAATTTCAAACCCCAATTAACAAAAAAAGGAAATTGAAAGTCCCCATTAGCAAACCGCATAAATCTATCACAGAGATAGTTTTTCCTTTTCATCTTATTAGGGGTACTTCTGCACCCTCCTGCCCAAAAAGCCCTTAGATATTTTCTGTCCTTTGATTTTGGGGCTTGAAATTTTGGGCTTGGGACTTATTCAAAATAATTGTGTAACAGCAACTTTAAATTTACTTTACCCAATTGTTATAAAGCCCTTCAATCCTCCCCATCTTCTAAAAAAATAATTTGTTTTTCATTATTAATAGTAATCTGGGGGAGCTTTTTGTATTCAAGCACCTTTCCCCGTATGCAGATTTTTTTTCCCAATAATTCCTTTTCAGGTGCATAGCTGAAATTTTTCCGGTCGGTTCCCCAAATGGTTGCCGAAAAAACGTGATTTGGAAACTTTTTATCCAGATTGATATGGGTGGGAGACCCTTTACTTTTTACAGCATATTTAACCGAAACAACTTTTCCGCAA
>JAHEZO010000020.1:0-10260 GCA_023250995.1 Flavobacteriales bacterium
GTGGTGGTATCCTTTCCGGCATCACCAACAAGAAAAACCGAAAAAAGATTCTGCGAAAAACCTGCCGGCACATTTCCTGTAACCAAAACAAAACTTAGAGAGATAAAGGAAAAAATAAATTTCATTTTGTGTTTAAATTTAGAGCGTAAATTTAGTTTATTTGATTTTTAAAAGTATTATTGAACCAACTATTTTCAATTTTTATCCGTTAATGTTTCAATGAAACACTTCTATTTGCTACTATTGGTTTCCCTTTATTTCAAGGCCTTTCCCGAAACCAGAACTGCTGAAGTTCCCTTGTTTGACAAAAAAATTCCTGTAGCATATGATCATTCTATTGTGTTCAGCCTTCAGTACAAACCAAATGAGGAAGGGTATTTTGAAACCTATTATCACCTTATGGACACTTCAAAATACAATATTTTGCTGAATGATTTGCAAAAACACCGGGAGGAACTCGCCCTGAATGACTGGCTTTATTTTCTTCTGTTAAAAAATTCAATCGGAGTAATTTTATCGGGTCAAAAGGAATATGCTCAAACATTGTTTCTATGGTTTATGCTTAATAAATCAGGGTTTGAAACCCGGCTTGAATTTATAGGAAAGGAAATTACAGTAAGTGTGTTTACCAATAACCTGGTTTATGATGTTCCGCAAAGCAAGGGCAAAGGAGGTTTTTATCTTGATTTAACCGCTTTCAGCAATAAGATAGATTATAATAAATGGATTCCCTTCCGACTCGACTTTAATCCAAATAAGGGGAAAGAGGTTAGGCCATTTTCATTTAAAATACCATCGGTAGCTCTGAATGGAAATGGTTCAGAGGAAATGCCTTTACCCAGGGTTTTTGAAAGCAGAATTGTTGAAAAAGAAATTTCCTTTTCTTATAATGGGAAAAGTTTCCATGTGGTGGTTCCTGTTGACATCGGGTATGCTTCTTTCCTAAAAAAATATCCCGAATTAAGCGTATTAAGGCATACCGACCTTGCCTTATCTCCCGGGGCATCAAAGGCCCTTGTTACGTTTTTAAAACAAAGTACAGCCGGATTGGATTCGGTTCAAAAAATCAGGTTTCTGATGAGTTTTTGTAGAACAGGATTTTCCTTTACCCCATTGAAAAAATCCAATGGAAGTTTAGATATAGATAGAAGTAAGGTTATTAATTCACCCGAGGAAACTCTATTAGATAGCACCGTTGAGTCAGAGGATATCTCCATCCTGTTTTATTACCTTGCAAAAGAAATTCTTAACCCCGAAATGGTTTTTCTTAAATTCGGAAAACAGATTTCGGTTGCGGTAAATCTGAACCGGAAATTAGGCCCCCCGATATTTTACAATAACAAAATTTTTGCTATTTGTGATGTTTCTGAAAATGAAGACAGCACGGAAATTGGCATCTTTCCCAAATCAATTTCAGGAAAGTCACCGTCTTTTATTGATAAATAAGGAAATTCATAAAGATTCCTTTTTTTGGAATTAAATGTAAACCGAACTTAATTGAGGATTTCCAATTGTGCAAGAAGGCTAAATGTTTTCCAATATTAAACTTTAAGGGACTTTGTTTTATAGTGTTTTAGTGGCAACCACCAAACCGGATTTTTGCCAATTGCCCAATTTGCAATGAATACAAGGCACTCCAAAAATCAATATCTTTGTTGATTCCGATATATTTGAATTTGGATACATATTCAATGCATTTTGTAATTTTTTTTAAATGACAAACGAAGATTTGTTAGTTTCAAAAATTGATGGTTTCACCCGAAAGTATTATAAGAACCAAATACTTAGAGGAGGTATTTATTCCGGAGCGCTTTTGCTTTCCTTTTATCTTTTCGTAGTAATTCTCGAATATTTTGGAAATTTCGATTGGGTGGTGCGCAGTATTTTGTTTTACGCTTTTCTCCTTTCTGTTTTTTTTATTCTTATAAAATATATTTTCTCCCCGTTGGCCAAACTTTACCAATTGGGAAAATTAATAACCCATGAAGAGGCGGCAATAATCATTGGCCGCCATTTTGGAGAAGTGAAGGATAAATTATTAAATGTTTTACAACTCAAATCCTTTCAAAGGACAGAAAACCTTCAACCGCTCCTCGAAGCGGCAATAAATCAAAAGATAAAAGAATTAAAACCGATTCCTTTTTCAGCCGCCATCCGTTTTTCTGAAAATAAAAAGCATATCAAATACTTTTTACCCCCCTTGTTAATTTTTATAATTATTCTTATTGCCTCACCATCACTTATTAAGGAAAGCACCACCAGATTAATAAAGCACAATGAATATTTCGAGAAAAAAGCTCCCTTCGAATTTATTATCGAAAACGAAAAACTTCAGGCCAATCAGCAAGAAGACTTTGAGCTGCGGGTTTCCGTATCGGGAGAGGAAATTCCAGCAGAATTATTTGTAGAATTTGAGGGAAACAGGTTTAAGTTTAAACCTGAAAATTTAAAATCAACCGAAGGCCGGAGGTCGTTTAGGTACCTGTTTAAAAACATTCAAAAAACAACTCCTTTCCGCCTTTTTGCCGATGAGTTTTACTCCAAAGAATTTGAGTTATCCGCCCTCCCGAATCCTATGGTTTTAAACTTTAAAGTCGGATTGAAATACCCGGGATATGTGGGGAAAAAAGACGAAATACTTAAAAATACAGGTGATTTATTAATCCCCGAAGGAACCCAGGTAAACTGGGATTTTTTTACCCGGAATGCGGATAACATTTCAATTGTTTTTCATCAAAATCATGTTGGTTGGGGCCCGGATTCATTAAAACAAAATGACCGGGATTCTGTGGTTAAGCTTTCGCCCTTTTCCGAAAACTCATTTGCTTTCTCCTCCCGTTTATTCCATAATTCAACGTATTCGGTCATTGCCCAAAACAATTTTTTAAAAAACAAAGACTCCATCCGTTATGTAATAAATGTGATACCTGATTTGTTCCCATCCATTGAAGTGGAAGAGAAGCAAGATTCACTTTCTTCCAAAATTTATTATTTTAAAGGCACGGCAAAAGATGATTACGGATTTAAAAAATTAACTTTTAATTACAGGTTTCTGAATAGAAATTCCGGCAATTCACCTTCCATAACAGGTTTGGAGGATCCGGCCGGCCAGTCAAATAAGGATTTCGCTGAAAAAGTAGTTCCAATTAGTATTGATTTTCACAGGGAATCCACTTTTTTCCAGTTTTTCCATGTTTGGGATTTATCTCTTTTAAATATTCAGGCCGGAGATGAAATTGAATACTTCTTTGAAATATGGGATAACGATGGGGTAAATGGCAGCAAATCCGCCAGCTCTACAAAAAATGTATTTAAAGCACCCACAAATGAGGAACTTGCTCAAAACAGAGATGGGAAAAACCTGGAAATAAAAACCGACATTAAAGAAGCGCTGAAAGAAGCAAGGGAGCTTCAACGCGAATTTGAAAAATTAGAGGAAAAAATCATCAATAAAAAAAATGTTTCGTGGGAAGAAAAGAAAAAAATTCAGGATCTCCTTGACAAACAAAAACAGTTACAGGAAAAAATGGATAAGGTGAAAAATGAAAATGAAAAAAATGTAAGAGAGCAAATGGAGTACAGAGAAATGAGCAGTAAATTGATGGAGAAGCAACAAAAACTCCAGGAATTGTTTGAAAAAATCATGACCGATGAAATGAAAAAACTTTATGAGGAGATGGCAAAAATGATGGATAAAATGGATAAAAATAAACTTCAGGAAAAGCTGGATGAGATGAAACTTTCAAATAAAGACATTGAAAAAGAGCTTGACCGCACACTCGAATTATTTAAAAAAATGGAGGTAGAGCAAAAGCTGCAGGAAAATATTGACAAATTGGATCGTTTAGCCGAAAAACAGAATAAACTTTCAGAAAATACCGAAAATGATAAAACTGATTTGGAAGAGATGAAAAAAGAACAGGAAAAAGCCGGTGAAGATTTTAAAGAATTCAGGAAAGATTTGGACGAAATGGAAAAGAAAAACAAAGAACTTCAGTTTCCAATGGATATGGAAAATACTGATTCCCAGGAGCAAAAAATTCAGGAAAACCAGCAAAAAAGTTCGGAGCAGATAGAAGGAAAAGAAAGGAAAAAAGCTTCTCAATCACAAAAGAATGCAGCTCAAAAAATGGAGGAACTTTCGGCACAAATGAAGCAAATGCAGGAAAAAATGGATCAGGAAGCACATGAGGAAGACCTGGATGCCATGAGGCAAATTCTGGAAAACCTGGTAAACCTATCATTTGCACAGGAAAACCTGATTGATCAAATGAAAGCCATGGATAAAAACGATCCCAAATATGTTAAGTTGGGGCAGCAGCAAAAAAAGTTGAAAGACGATGCCAAACTTATTGAAGATTCGCTGTTTGCATTAAGCAAAAGGGTTCCCGAAATTGAGCCATCCATTAATAAAGAAATGGGGGCGATAAATGAAAACATGAAAATTACCATTAAAGCATTTACAGAAAGAAACACCCCCGCCATTACTTCCAAACAGCAATATGTAATGACTTCAGCAAACAATCTGGCTTTGCTTTTTGATGAAATCGTGCAGCAGATGCAACAAAACATGTCGTCAAAAAAATTCGGAAATGCTTCGTGCAATAAGCCCGGGCAGGGTAAACCCTCCCCCGGAGCCTTAAAAAATGCCCAGGAAAAATTAAATAGCCAGATGAAGAAAATGAGAGAACAAATGGAAAAGGAAGGAAATAAAAAGGAACCGGGGAAAAAAGGAAATGGGGGGATGAGTGAACAACTTGCAAAAATGGCCGCGGAACAGGAATTTATCCGTAATGAATTAAAAAAAATGGCCGGAAACAACGAGAATAACGAAGGCGGTGCGGGAATAAACGGAAAGCTGGATGAATTGCAAAAGCTGATGGAAGAAACGGAAACCGATCTGGTAAATAAAAGGATTACCATGGAAACCATAAACAGGCAACAGGATATATTAATAAGGCTTTTAGAATCTGAAAAAGCTGACAGGGAGAGGGAACAGGATGAAAAAAGGGAGTCGCGGGAGGTGAAAAAGGAAAACCAACCCAATCCATCCGATTTTTTTGAATACAACCGTTTAAAACAAAAGGAAACGGAACTTTTACGAACCATCCCCCCATCGCTGAGCCCCTACTATAAAATGAAAGTAAATGAATATTTTAATTCAATTCCTTGAAGTTTGTTTTACCCTATGAGTTAATTCATTACAAACCATTTTAAACTTTTCTTCAAACCAAAAATTTTGTAACCTTTTATAATAAAATTCAGTATAAATGGTTTGGTTTAAAAATCAAAATAAATCAATACTTTATGACGGCAACCGAAAACCAAAATCTCACCTTCAAATCAACGGCAGAAAATATTGCACTTGTTGAATCCCTCGTAGATACAGTTTGCGATGAGTACAAAATAAATGAAGACAATTACGGAAACATTCTTGTTGCTGTTACCGAAGCGGTAACAAATGCTATTCAGCACGGAAATAAGTACGACCCCAAAAAAAATGTGAATGTGGTAGTAAAAACAAAATCTGACTTAATCCGGTTTGTTATTCAAGATGAGGGAAAAGGATTTGATTTTGATCACCTGCCCGATCCCACCGACCCGCAAAATATTGAAAAACCTCACGGAAGAGGGATTTTCCTTATGCAACACCTTGCGGATAATGTAAATTTTAAGGAAAACGGAAGGATTGTGGAGTTGAATTTTAAAATATGCCCAAACTAATTTCCTTTATACTTTTTCCTGACTTTTTTCCTGCCTTCATTTCTCTATCCACCTTTTAAATTTAATTGTTTTTCCTGTTATTTCAATAAATGAAAGTTGTAATCCAGCGGGTTGATAAGGCATCTGTAATTATTGATTCAGAGCTTATGTCCGGTATTTCAAATGGATTGTTGATTTTTCTTGGAGTGGAAGATCTTGATACGATTGAAGACATTAAGTGGTTAACGGTAAAAATTTCGGATTTAAGAATTTTTGATGACGAAAAAGGACTCATGAACCTATCTTTAAAAGATGTGGGCGGTGAGGCAATGGTAGTATCACAATTCACCCTTCATGCCTCAACAAAAAAGGGCAACAGGCCTTCTTTTATTCGGGCGGCAAAACCCAACATTGCGCTTCCTCTTTATGAAAACTTTGTTAATCAATTGGAATTTGAACTTGGAAGAAAAATCAAAACCGGAAAATTCGGGGCTGATATGAAAATTTCATTGATAAACAATGGACCGGTTACTATAATAATTGACAGCAAAAACAAAAACTAAAAACAAAATGACCCTAAAAGAAGCCCAAAAAAAGACCGATGATTGGATAAAAACCTATGGGGTTAGATACTTCAGCGAACTTACAAATTTGGCCATTCTAACAGAGGAGGTGGGAGAAGTTGCAAGAATAATGTCGAGGCAATACGGTGAACAATCTTTCAGGAAAAAAGATGCAGGGAAAAAACTTGAAGATGAACTGGCCGATGTTCTTTTTGTGGTTTTTTGTATAGCCAACCAAACAGGAATAAACCTTACAAAGGCTTTTGAAAAAAATCTTAGAAAGAAAACGCTTAGAGATGGAAAACGGCATATAGCCAATAAAAAGATTATTTAAAATCCTGAACTCTCCACAAATAAAAAACCCCAGAAAATTCCGGGGCTTTTTATTGATAATTTAATTTTAAGGCTATTCCTCTTCTTCCTTAAAAAACACCTCCGACAGGTCGCGGTATTCCATTGCATTGGCAGGAAAATTCTTAACCTTTTTTTGAAGCAGCCTTGTATATTCATCATAATAAATTGGCATAATGGCTGCGTCATCCAGGGCAACTTGTTCTGCTAACCGGTAAAGCCGGTATCTTTCTTTAATGTCAACTACCCTCAGGGCTTTTTCAAAAAGTGAGTCGTATGTGCTGTTTTGATATCTTACAGAGTTGAGGTATGATTTTGTGCTCAATTCTTTGGGAACAAGTTTTCCATAAAGCAGGTTCAGGAAATTTTCGGGATCGGGGTAATCGGCCACCCAGGCAGTTCTCCAGAAAAGTGATTTTCCTGTTTCCAGGTTTTCGAGAAGTTGTGGAAAAGGCATTACTTCAAGTTCAAGATCAATGTTAAGGTTGTCTTTAAGCATTTTCTGAATTACCTCGGCCAGCAGCACCCTGTTTGATCCACCGCTGTTTAACTGAAGTGTAAGTTTTGGAAACCCCTTTCCATTTGGGTACCCGGCCTCTTTCAACAGTTGCTTTGCTTTGGCAGGATCAAAAGAAAATCCCTTTAAACTATCGAATTCAAAATCTTTAAAGGATGAAGGAACAATTCCGTATTTTGCCGGAGAGCCCTCTCCCTGCAATGTATAAGTAACGATTGCCTCCCGGTCAATGGCATAGTTAAAAGCTTCCCTTACTTTTTTATTTTTAAATAAATCAGATTTATGCTGAAAACCGTAATAGTGAGTAGCCATTGCCGGTGTTACCTGCATTTCGAATGGTAAATTTCCACCCCTTTTTGCATCTTCAAGCTCTCCAACAACATCACCTATCATTTCAAGCGGAAGTTCAAAAACCATGTCGAGATTCCCCTTGCGGAATTCCAGGAGCTCTGATTTTTTCTCCTTAAGAAAAGTGAATTTTATTGCATCAATAAATGGAAGCACGTTACCAAACTTGTCACTTCTCCAATAGTTGGGATTTTTTTGGAGAATAACTGCTTCGCCCTCCTTTACATTTTGAACCACAAAAGCACCTGTTCCAACGCATTTGGTCCGCATATCTACCCCATATTTCTCAAATGCCTCTTTAGGATATACCCAGGTTCCCGAGTGAGCCATTATATTTAAAAAACCTGCAAAAGGATAGGTGAGATCAATTTGTAGGGTATAATCATCAATCACTTTTACTCCCGTTACCCCTTCGGCAAGGGGTTTTTTATTTACTGTTGATTCATGATATGCATTGGCTCCAACTACTTTATCTTTAAAAAGCCAGAACATCTGATTTTCGGGAAAAGAAGTGCATAAATTGTTAAAACAATATTGAAAATCTTTTGCTGTAACTTCCCGGCCTTTTCCTCCTTCAAAACATTCGTTATCGTGAAATTTAACTCCCTTTCTGAGGAAAAATTTAAAAGAAGTTGCTTCGGGATTTATTTCCCATTTATCTGCAATACAAGGTATAACAGTTAAGTCTTTTTGGTTGAGTTTTACCAGGCCCTCGTACACCTGATTGGTAATGCGGTGGGAAGTTACTTCGGTGATATTCAAAGGAAAAAGATTTCTGAAATCTTCCACCTCATTAATTTTGAATACCCCTCCGTACATGGTGCCGCCTTTTCCTTCTTTGCCGTCATTTGATTTCTGGCCGCCTTTAGGACAACCCATCAAAAACAAAAGCGTGCTGCTTAAAAATAAATACGCTAATTTTTTCATAAATACGCAAGTTAAAATTAAGAGGCAAATATAATAGAATTATTAAATTCAAAGTTTATTTTTTATCCGAAGGGAAGAATGATTGAATGATTATGAAGGAGATTTGCAATATTCGGGCTTTTCAGGAATCTTGCCTTAACTCTTTTTTACCATTTTTCTTATAGTTTATGAAAACCTCAAATATTTAATTCAAGCAGGGTAGGGCAGTGGTCCGAATGACGGGCTTCGGGCAGAATGGCAGCATGGCTTAGGTGTTTTTCAAGGGGCAAACTCACCATTTGGTAATCTATTCTCCACCCAAGATTTCTTTCTCTGATGCTTGGTCCAAACCGCTGGCTCCACCAGGTGTAATGGTGAGCGTCTTTATTGAAAAATCGAAAAGAATCAAGGAATCCGCTCTGAATAAATTTTTCAACCCATACGCGCTCCTCCGGCAAAAACCCCGAGGATTTTGCATTCCCCACAGGATTGTGAATATCAATTGGTTTATGGCATATGTTGTAATCGCCTACAATAACAAGATTCGGAATTTTTTTCTTCAAAAGGTTGATGTAATTTTGAAATTTGGAAAGGAAACGGAATTTTACTTCCTGTCTGATATCCCCTGAGGTTCCTGAGGGGAAATAGGCACTCATTACCGAAAAATTTTTATAATCGGCCCGGATAATGCGCCCTTCATCATCAATCTCTTTAATGCCACAACCATATTCAACATGCAAAGGTTCTTTTTTAGAAAAAATGGCCACACCGCTATACCCTTTTTTTTGTGCATTAACCCAGTAATTTTTGTATCCAAGGGCCTCAAATAAAGTAAGGTCAATTTGTTCGGGGGTAGCTTTTGTTTCCTGTAAGCAAAGTATATCGGGGTTGGCTGCTTTGAGCCATTGGATAAAATCTTTTTTGATGGCAGCCCGCAGGCCATTTACATTGTAGGAAATTATTTTTGTCATACTGAGTACTACGTATTTCAGGCAACATTTTTTCATTGAAGAAACATGTTGCCTATGGAATGAACGAAGCAGTAGAGGCAAATTTATTGAATTTTCTTTTGATGAATTTAGTTTTTGATTCCTCCATCGTTTTCAATGTCTGTATTCAACCATTGGTTTCTTCGGGTTAAAATCCTTTCCCCATTTTAATAACTTTGCTCCCCAATAATTTTTCAAATGTTTTTTCGCCATTTCATTCGCTTTGTCTTTTTAGCCGGTTTTTTGTTTTGGTGGCCTGTAATTCCCATTTCATTTGCCCAAATGGTAAATCCCTCCGAAAACGCCATCACAGGAACCATCCTCGATTCGGAAACCGGCAAACCCATTGAATTTGCTACCATTTCGCTGTTTAAAAAAAATTTTCCCTACAGCGATTCTCTTATAACCGGAGCCATAACGCCCGGTAACGGAAAATTTTTTTTAAAGCAAATCCCATCGGGAATTTTTCAGCTCGAAATTTCCTTTATTGGTTATAAATCCCTCCGCAAAGACAGTATTTCAATTTCAGAGGTAAACCCTGTAATTAACCTGGGAAAAATATCCCTTTCGCCCAATTCAGAATTGTTAAAAGAAGTTGAAGTAGTTGGAGAAAAGCACATGATTGAAATGGCGGTGGACAAAAAAATTTTTAATGTGGAGAAAAACATCACAAGTACCGGAGGCTCGGCTACCGATGTGCTTCAGAATATACCCTCTGTTGCAGTGGATATTGATGGCAATGTTAGTTTGAGGGGAAGTGGAAATGTAACCGTTTTAATTGATGGCCGCCCTTCGGGAATTACGGGTGCAAGCCGGACCGCGGTGCTGCAGCAGATACCGGCAAGTTCCATTGAAAGTGTTGAAGTTATAACCAACCCTTCGG
>JAHEZO010000020.1:10270-26024 GCA_023250995.1 Flavobacteriales bacterium
AATAATAAATATTATTCTAAAAAAAAACCAGAAGAAAGGAGCCAATGGAAGTATTTCGGCAGGCATTGGAACCAGAAATAAATACAATGCAGCTTTGAATTTTAATTACAGAAATAAAAAAATTAACGCATTCGTTAATTACGGCTTCCGATATAATCCGGTTTATGGCAATGGATCCATGACCCGCGAAAATTTTTTTTCCGATTCCACCTGGTACCTCAATCAGTATTCTAAATCTCAAAAAACCGTTGCTTCAAATATGGTTAAAGCCGGCATGGATTTTTTTATTGATGATGCCAACACTCTTGGCATTTCCTCGGCATTTTCTGCAAAAAATGATGCGGATAAACAATCCATTGAATATCAGAATTTCAATATTAATAAAATCCTCACAGGAGTTTCGTTAAGGGGCATTGATGAAGACGAGGCTTCTGAAAATATTGATGTGGCTGCAAATTTTAAGCATTCTTTCAAAAAGCCAAAGCAAAATATTAGCATTGATTTTTCCTTTTCAACATCAAAAGAAACAACCGCGGAAGAGATAAATCAACAGGATTATTCTTCAGATTATTCTCCGCTTCCCCTCAATCCAATTTTGCAAAACACATTTAATAATCAAAAATTTAATGTTGCCGTATTTCAAAGTGATTATTCTCACCCCTTGGGCGTAAAATCAAAAATTGAAACCGGTGTAAAAAGTATAGTAAGGAATATAAATAATGAATTTGTTTTCGAAAATTTTTCTTTCCCTTCGGATAAATGGCAAAAAGATTCGCTGCGGTATAATCACTATATTTTTGACGAGCAGGTGCATGCCGCCTATGCCACCTATTCAAATACTTTTGGAAAAATAAATTTTCAGGCAGGAGCACGGCTTGAGCAAGCCATCACAAAATCAGAATTATTGCAAACAAATACTGTTGGGGAAAGTGATTATTTCAGCTATTTTCCTGGTGGGCATTTTGCCTATCAGTTAAACAAGCAAAATCAGCTTCAGTTATCATACAGCAAACGGATTAACCGGCCTTCGGTGGAGTCGCTCATTGCTTTTATGGATTATGATGATCCGCTGAACGTGCGGCTTGGAAACCCGAAATTAAAACCCGAATACATCCACTCTGCCGAACTTAGCTGGGCTTTGCAAAATGAAAAGAATACGCTTACAACCTCTATGTATTACCGAAAGATCGTGGATATGATTCAGCGCTATCGAATCGTAGATTCCTCCGGGGTGGCAACTATTACCTACCAGAATTATTCAGGGGCTACCAATACGGGTTTTGAATTTGTGGCGCGCAACGAATTTTTTAAATGGATGAACCTTACTTCCAACCTCAACCTTTTCAGGAGTGAGATAAACGCCTCAAACATTCAAAGTGATTTGCACAATGAAGGTTTCAGCTGGTCAGCAAAAATGACGGTAAATATTATTTTACCAGCAGGGTTTCAGGTGCAAATTGCTGGCGACTACAAAGCCCCTGCGCCCGTGGCCCTGGGTACCATGTATGCGTTAAACGGTGTTGATGCCGGAATTAAAAAGGAATTGTTTAAAGGGAAAGGAAATCTTAACCTTAACATGAGTGATGTTTTTAACACCAGGCAGTTTGAAATAGATATTGTTCAACCCACCTACCATCACCGGTTTATCCGAAAAAGGGAATCTCAAATTTTTACTATAAACTTTACTTATAAAATTGGCAAATCAGATCCTTCGCAAAAACAAAAAGCCAGGAAGGAAGGTGAAAACCAGCAAATAAGAGGTGAAGATTTGTTTTAATTTTGGCCTATGAACTTTTCAAAAAAGAAATTCAAACTGGCTTTAATTTGTTTTGGCATTTTTAATTCCCCAACTGAATTTTTTTCACAGCAAACAAAGGGATTTAAATTCGGAATTTTAGCAGGTGCATATTTTGCAAACAACAACACCGCACGGATATATGATGGGTATGGGTATAGTTCCGACAAGGTGAAAAATAATTTTGAAACAAGCTCTTTGAACCGTAAAATAAATTTTGAATATGGAGGTGGAAACGGTCAGCCGGACCGGATTGCCAAGGAACTGGCGGTGGGAACCAATGAATGGATAAGGATAACGGAAAAGGATATGCCCATCAATATGCACTATACTCCGGCTTTTTTAATTGGATTTTTGGGCCGCTACAATTTGAATGAAAACAGTTCGGTGTTGTTTAATTTTCATACTGCCCGCATTTCGGCCACGGGAAATTTTACCATCGAAACAATCCCCTCAACAAACCCCTCTGGTGTAACCTGGAAAACCGAAAATATACGCACCTTCCTTATAACAGGAACGGAGCAGCGTTTTTCGATTCAAACGGGGCTTCAGCGATATTTAAGCCGCAATGAAATATTTAATTTTTTTGTTGAGGCCGGCCCGGTCTTCAATATGGTAAAAGCCGTAAACAACAAAGCCATCATCAATTCTCTCCAGGTTGATTTAACCCGGCAGTACAATGAATATGGAAATGAAATTTTCAGGGCAAGAAATATGACTGGAGTCGATTTCGGTTTTTTTGCCGGAATTGGAATTAATCTTAATACCGGCTCCGACTGGGGAGTTCAGATTTTATACAATCCCGCCTACGAGAGAATTGGAATTGGAGAAAACCCCGGTCCCTTTGTGCAGCATTCAATTGGAGTTAGGATGTACAAAGCAAAAAAAGAGGTTTCTTAAAAAACAGTTCAATGAAAATAAAAATTGTAAACAAATCGAACCATCCAATGCCCGGATACGCAACCGTTGCATCCGCTGGAATGGATTTAAGGGCCTTTATTGGGGAACCAATTTTATTAAAACCATTGGAAAGAGCACTAATCCCCACCGGACTTTTCATCCAGCTTCCCGTTGGATTTGAAGCCCAGATAAGGCCCAGAAGCGGATTGGCTTTAAAAAAAGGGGTAACGGTTTTAAATTCTCCCGGAACAATTGATGCCGATTACAGAGGGGAAATAAAAGTACTGCTGGTAAATCTCTCCCATGAAAATTTTATTGCTGAAAATGGAGAGCGAATTGCTCAGATGGTAATTTCGCAACACGAAAAAGCAGAATGGATGGAGGTTGAAACCCTCGAGGAAACCCAGCGTGGGGCAGGTGGGTTTGGGCACACCGGGACGAATTAAAAGAAGAAGGAATTTATCCGGATAAAATTGAACTTGTAAAAACATAAATACTTTAATTTTTTTTTATTATTTGTTAAGTGTTTTTCGTTTTATCATAATGGGAATTAATAGGTACAAAAACTAAATTAACTATCCATGGCACGCATACTCACAGGAATTCAAAGCACAGGTGTTCCCCATCTTGGAAATATTCTGGGAGCCATTATTCCGGGAGTGGAACTTTCAAGGCAAGAGGGTAATGAGTCCTTGTTTTTTATTGCTGATTTACATTCTCTAACAACAGTGAAAGATCCATTAGTTTTAAAAAACAATACGTATGCTGTAGCTGCTGCTTGGCTTGCCTTTGGATTCGATACCGGAAAAAATATTTTTTACCGGCAGTCGGATGTTACGCAGGTATGTGAACTTACCTGGTATCTGAATTGCTTCACCCCTTTTCCTATGCTTGCAAATGCACATTCTTTTAAAGATAAATCCGATCGCCTTTCAGATATTAATGCCGGACTTTTCACTTATCCGGTTCTGATGACCGCTGATATAATTTTATACAATGCCAACTTTGTTCCCGTTGGAAAAGACCAGATGCAGCACCTTGAAATGGCAAGGGATATTGCCGCCTCTTTCAATTCTGTTTACGGTGAAACTTTTGTATTGCCCGAAGGAAAATGCGATTCGAAAACAATGATTGTTCCCGGCACTGACGGGCAGAAAATGAGCAAATCATACAACAATTATATTGATATTTTTCTTCCGGATAAAGAATTAAAAAAACAAGTGCTTGGTATTGTTACCGACAGTACTCCGCTGGAACAGCCGAAAAATCCTGATAAATGCAATGTATTTGCCATTTATCAATTACTTGCCGATGAAAATCAGGTAGCAGAAATGAGAGAAAAATATCTGGCCGGAAATTATGGTTACGGTCACGCAAAAATTGATTTGTTCGAATTGATTTGCGAAAAATTTGAATTGGAACGGGAACGATATAATCAATTTATGAATGATAAAAACGAATTGGAATCCCAATTGAAAAAAGGAGCCGACAAGGCAAAGGCAATTGCCAATGAAGTTTTAGGAAAAGTAAGGGGAAAGCTCGGGTATAAAAATTGAAAATCTAAAATAGGTGAGGTTTTATTACAGATTGCCTCATTTTATCGAAAATCGTACCCCGGCATAAATGGTTCTTCCGTTTAAAGGCCCCCAAATAAGGGAGGCATCAAAATTATTTCCGAAAGGCGCATCAGAAGCAATAATGGCATTGGGCTGAATAAAATTCAAAAGATTTTCACCGCCAAGGTAAATTTCCCATCGCAAAAAATTCCTGGTTACCTGACCGTTTATTAAATAATAATTATCTGAACTTGTTTTCAATTGATATTTTTCAGGGTTAGTGGAAGTATCCGGCAACCGGCTTACTCCGTACCATTGCAGGGTGGCATCAAATTTCCATTTATCATATTTTGTAGTATATCCAATATTGAAAAGTGCTCTGTTATGCGGAACAAGGGGTTTTTGTTTCAACCCGGAGTGATAATTGGTTTGAACGTCATACCATTTCCATGAAGTTTTCACATCCAGTTTTTTAATAGGTTCAAAGCTGAAGTCAATCTGAAAACTATTTGAAAATGATTGGCCGGCAAGATTGTAAAACCTTACTTCCCTTGGATTTTCCATATCAATTACCACCTGATTTTCGAATTCTGTTCTGAAAAAATCAGCGTTAATAATCGCATCTTTTTTTAATATTTTAAACTTATGGGTAATACTTACACCCCCGTTCCAGGCAATTTCAGGAAGCACATTTTGTTCAACAATTACTTGCCTTGAGCTTGCAAGCACAGTGGCATTTTCAACAAAAATATTTGGCCTGCGATACCCTTTCCCCAATGAAAAACGAATGGCCGAAAGAGGTAAAAAATTATATTTAAAATGTAACCGTGGACTAACAAAAACACCATACAGCGAATTTAAATCAGCCCGTAGGCCAGTAACCAAAGAGTATTTTTTTTCATCATTGTAGGTGTATTCGGCAAAAATTCCGGGAACAGATTCTGTTCGGTTAAAAGAAGAATCTCTTACAGGAGTTGGTGAAAAAATTTCCCTGTAATCATCCAGCATAAAACTTGCCCCTGTTTTAACAGTATGTAGGGTGGATGAAATGATGCTTTGATAAATAATATTTGCATAAATGTTTTTTTGCTCCCCTTGATATTTTCTCAATCCGTAAAAAGAATTTAAACGGTGAATTCTTCCTGAAGTAATTATTCCAATGCTTTTATAGGGTTGCTCAGGAAACAGCAATCCGTTTTTGGCAAAAACATCCAATTGTTTGTCGGAAATCCCCATCCCGTACGAATTCGTGGTTCCTGCATCTGGAATCGGCTTAAAAGAAATTTGACCGCCTTGCCGGTCCTCCCCCATGGCCCTAATTCCAAACTGTGAAATAAGTTTTTCGCCTTGAAATTTCCACCGGTTCATGGCGGTAATTTGCCTGTTTAAAGGCATGTCCAAAAATGAATCGTTGTCTAAATCCTGTTTCATCTCCTGGTCGTTTCCATGCAGGAAAAGCATGCTGCTCCATTTGGAAGAAATTTTTTTGGCCGTGTGAATGTTTAATTCAAACCGCTGCTGGTGATTTGCATAAATATTTACAAATAACTTTTCAGCGTCATCGGGCTGTAAAAAATCTAAACAAAGCTGTCCCGAAATGGATTCATAGCCGTTAATTACCGACCCACTTCCTTTTATTACTGAAATTGCTTTTATCCACGACCCGGGAATGTAACCGAATCCATAGCTCGAGGAAAGCCCGCGGATAAGAGGTATGTTTTCGAACATAATTTGAGAATATGAACCGGTGAGTCCAAGCATTTGAATCTTTTTAGCTCCCGAAACCGCATCGGTATAAGTAACATCTACAGTAGCATTTGTTTCAAAACTTTCTGAAAGGTTACAGCAGGCGGCCTTCTTGAGTTCTCCCTGGGAAATTCTTTCAACATTAATAGGATTGATAGTAGAAATATGGGTAGTTTGCTGATGACCTTCCACCTCAATCGTTTTAAGTTCAATAGTAGATTTGAGAGTGGATTTTAATGGTAGTTCAGGAAGATGATGCAAGCGGATTGTGTCGTTTGTGAATCCAACAAAACGAATTACAAGGGCAGCGGGAAAGGAGTCGGGGGGGCTAATTTCAAAATTCCCTTTTTCATCCGATGTTGTTCCAATGATGGTGTTAGCCCAGTATACATTTGCTCCCGCAATGGGCGCACTACCCTCATCAGATATTTTTCCTTTTATCTGGCCAATTAAAATTGTTGGTAATAAAAAAAGAAGAAAAATAAATTTTGTTTTCCTCATAATTAGCCCTTATTATAATTCAAAATGGGTTTGCTAACGCCATGTTCATTGAAAATATCAATCGTAATTAAAGATTTTTTTCTTTTTAAGTTTTCCTCCGCAAATGGGGCATCTTCCCTTTTTTGGGGAATTTGATGATTCGTGTTCAGGGCAGAAATAATTCACCTTTGTGCTGCTGTTTTTTACCGTTTCCACTTTTTTAATTTCAAGGTTCATCAAACACTTCGGACAAATTCCCGGGGCATCCGAAATAATTTCGGGATGCATTTTGCAGTAATAGTTGTATTTTTCTTTTCGCTCTTCATTGCTGTCGGGGAGCCCATGATTATCAGGATTCATTTGTTGTGCAACCATCCTGGTTGATAAACAAATAAAAAATAACAGTTTCGGTAAAAAAAAGGATAACTTTTTCATTTAATATTTTACCAATTCCATATTGCATGAAGGACATTGCCCGGGTTGAGGGTAGGTTTTTTCCCCCTCGCATTTCATAGGGCATTGATAGGCCTCTTGTTTTTCGGTTTTCGCTTCAGTTTTTTTTTCTGTGGTCGAATTGCAGGATGAAATTCCCGAAATCAGTGCTGCTGCAATGGTAATCCAAAAGATATTTTTTTTCATGTTTGTTATTTTTAACGTTTGTAAAATAGATTATTAAAAAGGATTGCCTTTTGGTGATGGACAAAAGGGAATTTAAATGAATGCAAAGTAGGATGAATCAGATTCTGAAAACCTGAAGAAAAGATAACCTTTCAAAAGTGAAATACGGGGGCGAATGTGAGGCCGACAATTTATTTTCAGAAGAGAAAATGGAAAAAGTTTTTTCAAAAATGGAGGCCGCGGAATGTTTAATTTTAGAATAAAGCGGCTTATTGTTTTTGGATGAAGAAAAAAAGTTATCCGTCAAATGCAGGGTTTGGAATTTATTTTTGCAACAATTTTTTTCAAAACTTTTTCCCTGCATGCAAGGGGAATTTCCTTTTTCCATTCCGCAAGAAACATCAGGTTTGCCCGGGGCAAAGGCAAAATCAACAAGTTTCCCTCCGCAAAAATGTGAAGCCATCGAAAGGTGGAGGCTTCCGGTAATAAAAACAAGAAGAATAAAAAAAGAAAGTATTCTTTTCATTTAATTATGATTTATGGCAAAGGTAGTTAATTAAAGTTCGAGGAAAAAAATCATTAAAAAAATTCAAAACAGGCTACGAATTTTTGAAAAAATTTCTTTAGTTTCATCCCGCCCATCCTGCCCTATCCAGGCTCCTGTACTGAATCGCTTCTGCCAAATGATTGGTTTGAATGTCATCGCTCCCCTCTAAATCTGCAATGGTACGAGAAACCTTTAAAATTCTGTCATAAGCCCTGGCCGAAAGGCCCAATCGTTCCATGGCTTTTTTAAGAAGTTCCATGCCGGTATCATCAATTTTGCAAACATTTCTAAGTATTTTAGAGCCCATCTGGGCATTGCAGTGCGTGCTTGCAAGATTTTCAAATCTCCTCTGCTGAATTTCCCGGGCCGTTATTACCCTTGCCCTTACCGTTTCGCTTTTTTCGGAAGGCCTTTCTTTGGTGAGTTCATTAATTGGAACGGGGGTTACTTCTACATGGATATCAATCCGGTCGAGCAATGGCCCCGAAATTTTATTTAAATATTTTTGAACAATCCCCGGGCCGCAAACACAATCTTTTTCGGGGTGGTTATAAAATCCGCAGGGGCATGGATTCATTGAAGCAATGAGCATAAAACTTGCAGGATATTCTACCGCCATTTTTGCTCTCGAAATGGTTACAACCCGATCTTCCATGGGTTGTCGCATCACCTCAAGAACTGTTCGTTTAAATTCGGGCAGTTCGTCTAAAAATAAAACTCCGTTGTGCGAAAGGGAAATTTCCCCGGGTTGTGGATTGCCTCCTCCTCCAACCAGGGCTACATCAGAAATGGTATGGTGTGGCGAGCGGAAAGGCCTCACCGTAATTAAAGATGAATTTTTTTCAATTTTCCCTGCAACGGAATGAATTTTTGTTGTTTCCAGCGCCTCCTCAAGAGTAAGTGGCGGAAGGATTGTTGGCAACCTTTTGGCAAGCATTGTTTTTCCGGCTCCGGGGGGTCCGATTAAAATGACATTATGCCCACCGGCCGCTGCAATTTCAAGTGCACGTTTTATGTTTTCCTGTCCTTTAACATCGGCAAAATCAAATTCAGATTGCCCCAAACGGGAGTAAAATTCGTCCTTGATGTTAACCACTGTTTTTTCAAGGTTTTTCTTTTCCTTAAAAAAATCAATAACATCTTTGATGCTTTCTACTCCGAGAATATCGAGCCCGTTTACAACAGCTGCCTCTCGGGCATTTAATTTGGGAAGTATGATACCCTTGAATTTTTCTTTTTTTGCTGCAATTGCTATGGGAAGAATTCCTTTTATTGGCCTCAGTCCGCCATCCAGCGATAGTTCTCCTACAATTACATAATCTCCTATTTTTTCGGAAGGAATGTTTTCTGAGGCTGCAAGAATTCCAATGGCAAGAGTTAAATCGTAAGAGGAGCCTTCCTTTCGGATATCCGCAGGAGCCATGTTTATGGTAATAGCTTTTCCTGTAATTTTATATCCGTTGTTTTTCAGAGCCGCATCAATGCGTTGCTGGCTCTCTTTTACGGCACTGTCGGGCAACCCCACAATAAAAAAATTTATTCCCGCAGCAATGTTAACCTCAACCGTGATTTTTGTGGCACTAACTCCATATACTGCACAACCAAAGGTTTTAACGAGCATAATTCTTTTTAATAATTTACCATTCTTAGTTAAATTGTGCAGGGAAACTTACATATTCAACTCAATAAAATCAATTAAAGAGTGAATAACTTTAATATGAATTTCCTGGGCTCGGTCGGCATATTTTGATTGAGGGGCTCTAATTTCGATGTTGCATAAAGGTGCCAGCTCTCCTCCGTCTTTTCCGGTAAGGCCAATAACAATCATTCCTTTTTCCTTTGCCGTCTTTGCTGCATTCACCACATTTTTGGAGTTGCCGCTGGTGCTTATGGCGAATAAAATATCATCTTTTTTTCCATGACCAGAAACATATCTCGAAAAAATTTTTTCATACCCATAATCATTCGCAACGCAGGTAATGTAAGAAGGATCAGAAATCGCAACGGCAGCATAAGGCCTTCTGTTATCTCTGAATTTTCCGTTTAGTTCTTCGGCAAGGTGCATGGCATCACACATTGATCCGCCATTGCCGCAGGAAATAATTTTATTCCCGTTTAGCAATGCCGCAATCATAAAGTTTCCGGCTGAATAAATATTTTGAAAATTTTTTTCTTTTGAAGTAAACTTTTCCAGAATTTTGCTGGCTTCGGTGAAATGAAAGCGGATATTATTTATGCTCATGTTGAAAAATCGTTAAGATAAATTATTTAATACCTGTCTAATCTATTCTTCCTTGCAAAGGCAAATACAAAATTATAAAAACCCGAAACTATTTTGAATTCCGCCTCTCAAACTCTGCCTTCCCCTCATCCAGCCATTTAATAAAAACATCGATGTCGGGATTATAAGTGGCAGCCTTGTTCAGCTTTTTTTCATTCTGGTCTATCAAAACATAGTATGGCTGGGAGTTGGTTTGATATCTCGAAGTTTGAAGGTAACTCCATTTGTTTCCTATGGTTTTAAGTTTTTTTATTTTATCCCCAATTTTTACTTCTGTTTGTTCTGCTTCGGGTAATTCCGTTTTTTGATCAACAAAAAGTGAAACCAAAACAACATTGTCGCGCAGCCTTTGTAACACTTGAGGATCACTCCAAACCTGCTCTTCCATTTTCCGGCAATTCACGCAGGCTAAACCGGTAAAGTCTATCATTAGGGGTTTGCCGGTTTTTTTTGCCATGGCCAGCCCCTTTTCATAATCATGAAAACAATTTAAGTTCTGCGGACAGCCAAGCAAACCTTTATGGTTTTGATTTTCAGAAATTAATGCGGATGCGGAACCTCCAATTCCATTCGGGGCTTCACTGTAAAACATGGGTGGAGGAAACCCGCTGATAATCTTCAATGGAGCTCCCCACAATCCCGGAACCAGATAAAGGGTAAAAACAAAGGAAACCAAAGCAAAAAACACTCTGGGAACCGAAAGCTTTTTTACTTCTTCATCGTGGTTTAACCGGAACATTCCAAAGAGGTAAAGGGTGAGTGCACCAAAAATAGCAATCCAAATGGCCAAAAACAATTCTCGTTTTAACCATCCGGTTTGAACTACCAAATCGGCATTGGATAAAAATTTTAAAGCAAGGGCAAGTTCAAGAAAACCCAACGTAACTTTTACCGAATTCAGCCAGCCGCCTGATTTTGGAAGGGAATTAAGCCAGCCCGGGAAAGCGGCAAACAGACCAAATGGAAGGGCCAAGGCCAAGGCAAATCCGAACATTCCGGTTATCGGACCAACCACTCCTCCATTAACTGCTGCTTCTACCAAAAGAGTCCCAATGATCGGACCTGTGCAGGAAAAGGAAACCAAAGAAAGGGTAAAAGCCATAAAAAATATTCCAATCAAACCGCCTCTGTCCGAAAATTTGTCTGTGGTATTAATCCATGAACTTGGAAGGGTAATTTCGAAAGCCCCCAAAAAGGATATGGCGAAAACCATTAATAAAATAAAAAAAGCAATGTTAAACCAAACATTAGTTGAGAGGGCATTCAGGGCATCGGCACCGAAAACGGCTGTAATTCCGTAACCAAGCAAAACATAAATTATTATTATTGAAAACCCATACAAAAAGGCATTGGTAATTCCTTGTTTACGGGTAAGGCTTTGTTTGGTAAAAAAACTCACGGTTAATGGGATCATCGGAAACACGCATGGGGTAAGCAGGGCAAGCAATCCCCCCAAAAAGCCTGCAATTAAAATTCCCCAAAAAGAATTTTTTGCCCTTGATTCATCATCCTGATATTTATCCGATTCTTCTTCCGGTTTATTAATTTCTCCCCTTTTATTTTCAGCTTCTTTTGCCAAATTCAAAGTATCGGTCATGGTGGAGTCAAATAAAAATTTCACTTCTTCCGAATCTTTTGAAATCAATTTATTGGGAATGTTTTCCTTTTCAACGGGAATTAATTTAACACCTTTTTTTTCATCACCAGGTAAATCAAATGAAAATTCTACCGTTTCGGGCGGCAGGCATTTTTCATTATCGCAAACCATATATTCCAGAGAACCTTTCAGGGTGGCTTTATTTCCCGAAAATTTTACCTTTTGCTTAAAAATAACTTCTTCTTTAAAATAAAATAAATCCATCCGGAAATTTGGATCGTACTCTTTAATTGGTTTGGGCTCAGTTACTTTTCCAATCAGCTGAACCAACGCAAGGTCTGGTTTTTCAATTTGAAATGTAAAAGAAGTTGGAATGGGTCCGTCTTCTGAAGGAAGGTGTTGTGAATATAAATGCCAGCCTTTATCAATTTTTGCATTAAAAGAAAGCTCATAATAACTTTCTCCTGAAACCTTTGAAGTAAAGGTCCATTTTACAGGGTTATAAATCTGAGCAGTTAAATCTTGAAACAGAATTGTTCCGATAAAAGGAAAAAAACAAAATAAAATTAAGAGGGGATGTCTCATAAAAAAAAATTGGGACCCAAAGGTATTTAAAAATGAAACCTTTTTTGAAAAATGTTAATTGGCTGGGGATGAATTAACAATAATTAACAACCGGGAATCAGGAAGTGAATGGTATTGAGGCAGGATAAGGAAAAATCAAAGGAAGATTTGCAAATGAATTCACTAAATTACTACGTCATGAATTCGGTGAATCGGGATAAAAACCCCGCCTTTAAGTGAAATGTTCTTTTCCATGGCTGCCCAAATAGTGGTTTCAACTTTTTTTATTCCTTCCTTTTCCTCAAAAACAATTTTTACCTTGTGCTTGTGGTTATTCCCAAGTATCATTCCCTTTTCAAGTTTTTTGCGTCTTCCCGCAATCTGTTCAGGCATTTGAAGGACTTCGGCAGAGGGAAAAACGGATTTTTTTATTTCCTCCTTGTTAACGTGGGGGCATCGGTCATGAAGGTGTTCCATATTTTTATTGAATTTAATTGGGGGGTTAAATTATTGGGTTTCTTTTTTAAACGCCAAAAAAATTTATTTGTTTCAGGATTTTTTTTAAAAGTTCTAAACTGCCCCACTCACCAGGGTTTGGCAACAAAAATTTTTTTTGTGCTCCTGGTGATTTTATATCTTTCGTCAATCCTGTGACCCACGAGCCAAACAATTTTACCCATCGAAACCAACACCTGAATTTTGCTTTTGTCGGGCATGGGAAATTTTTTATCAATCATAAAATCGCTTATTTTTTTTCTTCCTTTAATTCCTAAAGGGATAAAAGAATCTCCTTCTTCCCATGGTCGGATTAATAAAGGGAATTGCAACTTTTCATAGTCAAGGCAAGCCGCTTTTTCATCTTTAATAATTTGAAATTTTCTTTTATCCGAAATCCAAAATCGGATTTTTACAGGGTGTGTAATTTGTCTGGTTGATTTTCTTATAAAAAGTTCACCCGATCCTTTTGAAATGAAATCCTTGTTGTGTTTTTCAATAATTAAAAACTCCCTGTCTTTAAAAAGTCTATGGGTATCTGAAATGAATTTTTTTCCTGATTGTTCCTTCATGGAAAGGATTATTGTTTTTACTATGGCTTCATTAAATCCGAAAGGCTTTAGAAATTCAAAAAGATAGGCTTTTAACGGAAAGAGCCCAACCAGTTTTTTAATGGGGATATAAATACGATTATCATTATTTTTTGAAATTAGAATTTCCTTTTTTCTACTTTCAATTTGCTGGTGATAAATATCTTCAATTTCTCTTATTCTTCCTATGTTTTCTGAAATGGTTTGTTCCAATCGCGGATTTATTTCTTTCAGGATAGGAATAACCGAATGACGAATTTTATTTCTTACGTATTTTTCCGACCGGTTGCTTCGGTCTTCCCTCCAGATTAATTTTTTTTCATTTGCAAAAGCATTAATTTCTTTCCTTGTGGCAAATAATAATGGGCGGATTACCTTTCTTAATTTGGGACTTATTCCATGAAGTCCCGAGATACCTGTTCCCCTGATAAAATTAATCAAAACTGTTTCGACTTCGTCATTCAGATGAGAACCAATCGCAATAATATTATCGTCTTTTTGGGTCAACTGGTTAAACCATTCAAAACGTAATTCCCGGGCTGCCATTTGAATCGAAATTTTGTTCGACCTGGCATATTTTTCGGTTTCAAATTTTTTTAAGTGGAATTTAACATTAAACCTCTCTGCTAACTTTTGCACAAAAGTTTCATCCTTGTCAGATTCCTTTCCCCTTAAATTAAAATTGCAATGTGCAATCTCAAATTTGTAATTTGCCAGGTAAAACAATTCGCACATAACCACTGAATCAATTCCACCACTAACCGCTAAAATAATTTTGTTTCTCAGTGGTATTAAACTTTTTTCTGAAAGAAAATTTTTAAACTTTTCCAGCATTATTCAGGTTTTTGCTTTTTCATTTAGCGCTTTTATCATTGGCCATGCTTTTAATAAACATTCTTCATATTCTTTTTCGGGAACCGATTTTGAAGTTATGGCACTTCCTGCCATTACCGAAAGATATTTATTTTTTTTATTGAATAAAATACTTCTTATTACCACATTAAAATCAAAATCGCCTTCCGGTGTAATATAACCCACCGCCCCCGAAAATAAGCCCCGCCTTGTTTTTTCATATTTCTCTATCAATTCCATTGCTTTTACCTTCGGGGCCCCGGTCATTGAGCCCATGGGAAAGCAATTTTTTATGGCATCAACAAAATGATATCTGTACCCAACCTCGCAACTTATGGTTGAAATCATATGGTGCAAATTATTAAACGTGTAAATTCCAAATAGCTCGTCCACTTTAACACTTCCTTTTTTCGCAAACTTCGAAAAATCATTTCGCACCAAATCTACAATCATCACATTTTCACTTTGTTCCTTTTTGCTATTCAGCAAATTGCGCCTTAACAAAGTATCTTCCCATTTATTTTTTCCTCTTTGAATGGTTCCCTTTATCGGGCGGGAAAAAATTTTATTGCCTTTTTTTTGCAAAAAACCCTCAGGGCTGGAGCATAAAAGATAATTATGGTTAAATTTATAAAAACAGGAATAGGGCATGGGCGAAATATTGTTTAATCTCTTATATAAATTCAAAGGGTTTATTTCTGCGTTTTTCGCATAAAATTCCTGACAAAAATTCATTTCATATATATCCCCCCGATGGATGTGCTTTTTTATTTTTTTAACAATTCCAAGATATTTTTTTTTTGAAATCCGGGGTTTAAGTTGAATTTCGCTTTCCACTTTGAGGGAATTTATTTCCTCTTTTCCTGATTCCCGAAAATGTTTGGAAATGTTTTTTAAAAATGTGAAATTATTTTCTAAAGAAAAAACCCGCAGTTCGTTTTTTTTTTAAAATAAAAATATATTCAGGCAGGAAGAAATGCATTATTGGCAAGCCCAAAAAATCAGGATGGGAGGATGTTAAATTTTCAATTTCGTTTTTTAAATCATAATTTAAAAACCCAAATAAAAAAGGGTTCTTTTCCGGCACCGGATTTTGCTCTGAAACCTTTTTGTTTTTTTTTATTCCACCAAAGTTCCTGCAATTTTGTTCATAAAAATCTTTTAGTTTATCAAAATTGGCCCTTGGTGCTGGTAAAAGTTCCCTTTTTTTTCCGGCCGCGAGTATAAAATCAAAACCTTTTGTCCCTTTTTTACGTTTAAGGATAGCCGGCAAAAAAGCATTTGAATTTAAAACAGAAACCAAGGGAAATTGCGAGTCTGCCCATTTCATTAAAGACCAACAATATGCACTTGTTTCCTTTCGGTTTTTATTCAAAATGATTTTCCGGTGGTACATGTTACAAAAATGAATATTTTTTTAATAGGTTTTTTATTAAAAAAGAATTCATTAACTTTACCGAAAGATAAAAAAACATCTGATAATTTCAACCTTCAAATTATCCTTTAACAATGAAGAAAATCCATCCAATTTTCTTTTTCTCCCTTTTATTATTTGGAGAAATAAATGGTCAGGCCCGACTCGTAATTAACAATGGCGGATATGTTGTTCTGAGCGGAGGTACCAGCAGCACCTCTATTTACCTTGTGGTAGATAATGCTAATGTAACCTCAGGTGTTGCGGATGGGATAAAACGGATCACAAGCGGACATATTATCTCCGAAGGTGAATACAA
>JAHEZO010000291.1 GCA_023250995.1 Flavobacteriales bacterium
TTCTCCAAGCATGGTGAAAACACCTTTATTATCGGGAATCTCAACAAAATATTTTGAAAGGCGGTCTTTTCGGTTAAGTGTTGAAAGCAACGGGGAAAAGAAGTCGAATTTATCTCCCCCAACCCAATAAGAAATAACAGTATTATCCTTTTCGCTTTTGGCAACCCATTCGGTACAATCATAACCGGCAATCTTCTTTTTATTTGTTGTTTTAGTTACCTGAGGGCTTACCAAAACAGCATCTTTTGCATTGGAGGCATCCATATATAATTTCCGGTCGGGGCTAAGGGCCAGAACTGACTTTTTTTCCAAATCTACCAGTTGAATTCCCTTTTCGCTTCCATCTCCACCAAATTCGGTAATCCGAACCTGTTTTCCTTTAATGTGATACATATATTTGGTTGTATCGTTTTTATATTTCTCGAATTTGATAATTCCTTCAAACTGGGAAAACGAGTTATTACTTAAAAAAACTGCACAAGCAAATACTCCGGATAAAATCAGTGTCTTTTTCATAGGGCTTTTGTTTAAATTAGTTGCACGAAAATATAAAAATTTTAATTCCCGTGAATTTTACAACAATAATACCAAAAAAAATTTACCTGAAATATTATTTTTAAAATCCATATCCCTCAAAAGAAGAAGTAAACTCTTCCGGCTTTATTGGAGGATTCATTTCAATGCCATAATAAAGATAATCTTCATAAAGTCCTCTGTCATCATAAACTTTCATCACCAGGGGAAGCATTCTTTTTTTATCGAGGTACAAAGTCATTTTTTTTGCATAATCCTCAGGAATTTTTATTACCTGTCCTTCTTTCACCGAATAGAAATCTTTTAAATCATTCCGTTCTTTTATCATAAATTCATTTACTCTAAATTTTCGGGCAATTGAAAAAAGAGTTTCACCCTTTAGAACGGTATAATCAACAAACCGGAAAGAGGGATTTTCCATTGTAATCTGATAACACAAATGGCCGTCCCAGGTAATATCGTCATCCAGTTTTACCATCGAAGGGCCTTTATCTCCGTATTTTTTCCAGAGGTGTTCTAGAATTACACTAAGGCTTTGCAAACCCATATCATAAATGGTATGATGCTGGTCCTCTGTCATAGTGCTGCTGTATGGATTCAAGTTAACATTTACCCATGGAAAACCATTGGTGTTAATCATGGCATTGTTATCATTTTTTCCGTCTACATAAAGTAATTCAAGGCCCACCTTTGGATACTCCTGTTTATAATAAATATTTAACGGGTTTTGCTGCATTTTCACCACAGATTTTTGTTCTGTCCATTTTGTTCCAATTCTTTCACGGGTAATAAATGTAAACTTTATGGTTTTAATTTCTTTTACCTTGGCAATCATAGCCAAACTAAGATCGTAGGCAGATTGTGCCTTGCCTGATAGGGCGAAAAGAATAAACATCAATGAAAATATCAGCATTTTTTTTATCATTTGGCTATTATATATCGGTAAGGTTTATAAAGTTTTATTTCTGAATTGTTCACTGTTGTTTTATGCCTGTTTCCGGGTTAACGACATCCATCATGAGAAGATGACTTGCGAAATTTTTTCCCAGGGTATCCATTCTCATCGAACGGGAAGCCCCGCCATCAAGGGCATTGTGGCAAACAAAGTTTAATGATTCAATAGCATCCCATTCATACCTTTCCACTTTGCCTTTAATAAGTTCTTTAAAATGCTCTTTAACTTTTTCGCTTGTAAGGTAGGTTTTTATAAAGGGATAGTCTTCCGGTTTCTTTGCCATCACCCCTATGTTGCAAATATCATTTTTGTCTCCCGAACGGGCCGAGGCAATTTCGTATAATTTCATGGTCCCCGAAAAAATTAAGTTTCTTAATTAATTGGATTCAATAATATCAATTTTCATTTCCACACAACTTCTGCTGATAAGGGTAGGCCATAAGCTAAGCAGTAAACGGTTTTGTTTACCCCATCCGGGCATGCTGATTAAACCCGGTGGACCGTTAAGAGCCAAAGCCACTACCGCCTGGAATGCTATCTTTCCGGTTTTTTCATCCCCGTGCTTTATTACCAGCCTTATTCCTATTTCGTTCATCCCCTCTATAAATTTTGTATCGGGCATCGGGGCGGCATCACCATGTATTCCGTTAATGCCAACAAAAGAAAATTCCATCCGGTCAATTTTAACAGGCAGGTTTTTCCATATTTCTTTAACCGCTTCAACAAATTTTTGGGCTTTTTTATAAGCAAAGGGATAGGAGAAAAAGAAAAATTGTTCACTTAAAAAACCTTCCATTCTGCCTATGGCAAGCTTGAGTTTCTCCGGCCTGGGTTTTCCTTTAATTCCATTAAAAAAAACCTTATCCTCTCCAATTTCTTTTAATGTAATTTGAGTTAAATCAACAATTACATCAGGTGTAATGTAATTTGCCGGATCGTGAATTTCATAAACCAGTTGCTCCCGGATGGTGTTTCGTGAAACTTTCCCTCCTGAATTTTCTAATTTTGTAAAAACAGCACTTCCATCTTCATTCACATGTGCAATCGGATAACCCAGGTTGCTCACCTTATAATCCATCGGCCATTCGGCATATGAATTTCCACCCGAGGCTTGTCCCCCGCATTCTAAAATATGTCCAACAGCTATTCCTGCCGCCAGCTTATCTAAGTTCTCAATTTTTTGTTCCGAAGGGAGTAAATTTTGTGCATCTTCATTTAATTCCCAAGAAAACTGATGGGCAAGTATTCCGAGGGTTAAGCATGGGTCGGCTACCCGGCCGGCAAAAATAATTTGAGCACCCTGACCCAGTGCCTTTGCAATTGAACTTGCCCCAACATATACATTTGCGTGTGAAATAACCCCTATTCCTCCATTTGAGGGATTTACCAGGTTAAGGTTTTCTCCTGTATCGAGGTGAGACAGGGTTTCTCCCTCCTTTTGAAGTTCTTCTAATCTTAAAAGAAGGTCATCACCTGTTATGGCTGCAATTTTTACCCCTTTTACTCCTTTTTTATTTAATATTTCAGCAACTTTTTTTGCTGCTGATAATGGGTTTAGCCCTCCTGAGTTTGAAATAATTTTCATACCCTTTTGTAGGGCAACCGGATATAAAACGGAGGCAAGAAATTCAATGTCGCGGGCATAACCGAATTCAGGATTTTCATGCCGGTCTTTTTGCAAAATAGATAGCGTAAGTTCCGCAAGGGCATCGTGCACAAGATAATCGGCTGCACCTGCGCGGGCAATGGCCAATGCCCCGGCCGGACTATCTCCATAAAACCCCTGAACTCCTGCTATCCTTATGGTATTCATAGATAATTAACTGATGTATAGCAAGCAATTTTTTTATAAAAACAAATTCCAAGTCCCAAATTCCAAAATTAAAATCCCAATT
>JAHEZO010000147.1:0-1696 GCA_023250995.1 Flavobacteriales bacterium
CAAATGCACCGAAGTAACCATTTGATCCTGCAAATGCAGGTGAAAGGGAAAATTTATTAATCAAATATTGATTGTTGAATTGAATTTGCTGGGCTGAAATCCCCAGCGGAAATTGACAACCAACAACAATTATCAAAAAGTAAAAAAAGGATATATTTTTCATTTTTCCTATTTTATTTGGCTTAAACAATAGTTGATTTTTTTCTTTTTTTTTGTTTAACAATATGGCGATTTGAATTTTCCATTTTTTTAGTATTGTGAGAAGGTAACTCAATTAAAAAATTAGGACAAAAGTCAAATCCATTATCCCAAGCTATTCCTCCGCCTGGTTCAATCTTAACTTTTTTAAAATTTTTATAATCTAAAAGTTCTGATGTAATGCCCTTCCCGATAAATGGTCGAAAATCAATAATTTTTTCCGAGTCATCCGAAAATCTTAAAAGAATCAAATAATCTTTTAGAACTAATATTTTTTTTACTTCTGTCATATTGGTAATTTTCCTTTATTCAAGTGATTTAATTTTTACCATTCTTTCGCATTTAGCTGCTTTTTCCCAATTTTCCATTAATTCTGCAGAATGCTTTGATGCCCATTCCACAACCAGACCATTTGCCCTTTTGGGCAGATTTCCGTCAATAATTTCAAAATTCCGCAGATTATATTCAGCTTTCATTCCTTGATATTCAGCATGAAAATGTGGAGGATTATGATCCCTAAAATACATCCTTATAATAATCCCATAAAACCTAGAAATTTCGGGCATATTTTTCTAACGCAAAACATTTACAGTTCCCAAAACCGGTTTTTTTTCATCGCATTTCAGGATATAATAATACGCTCCAGCATCCAGGTTTTTTCCGTTTTTGTTTTTCCCGTCCCATTCATTTTTATACCCGCTGCTCGAAAAAACTTCTTCATTCCAAAGGTTATAAACATTTAAGGAGCATTCCTTGTATCCGCTTAAATCATTGATAATAAAAACATCATTAATTCCATCCCCATTGGGAGTAATTAAATCGTTTCCGGCAGCAACAGTATCAGGTATTTCTTTTACTGTAATTCTTTTTGAAAGTGTTTGGGAACATCCATTGGAATTTGTTGCGGTAACAGAATATATTCCTCCAGCCATAATCGTTATGGTTGCGGTAGTGGCATTGTTGTTCCATAAATAAGTGCCGGCATTTCCGGCCACCTCAAGTGTAATTTTATTTCCTTCATACAGGGTTGAATCATTGATGGTATCTCCTGAAATTGCAAGGGAAACAATTGGCAGCTGGTAAACGTAAACAACTGCGGAAACAGTATCTTTACAAGAGTTTTGGGTTATTGAAATAAGAGAAATATTATATGTTCCCGTAGCGGGATAATTATGTGAAACATTACCCGAAGAAGTAGCCGAGCTCCCATCGCCAAAATCCCAAATAAGAGAGGAAATAATCTCTCCTGCAGATGCGGTTGAATTATTTGTAAAAATTGTTTCTTCCCCCAGACAGGCATTTTGAGAGGAAAATCCGGCACTAACCATGGAAGAAATGTTAAGTGGTAAGGTGATTACATCTTTGCAGGAATTTTGAGATATTGCAGTAAGTGTGACATTGTAATTTCCCTGTGCAACAAATTCATGGGATACATTTCCGGAGGAAGTTCCGGTGCTACCGTCACCAAATTCCCATTGAAAAGAAGAAACCACTTCTC
>JAHEZO010000147.1:1706-9583 GCA_023250995.1 Flavobacteriales bacterium
AAATTGAGTAGTTCCGCCAAGGCAGGTATTTTGAAAAGAAAAATCAGCATTGATAAGCTGTGCAATGGTTACGGAGGTGGTATCAGTAGACTTGCAGGAATTTTCTGAAACAGCTGTTAATTTTACCAGGTAAGACATTTCGGAATTATATACATGCGTTGGATTTGCAAGTACTGAACTGTCACCATCACCAAAATCCCAGATGTAAAAAGAAATGTTTTCATTTTGAATGGATGAGGTATTGGTGAAAGAGGTTGTTCCTCCAAGGCAGGCACTTTGAACCGTAAAACCGGCCTGGGGCTGATGAAAAACCTGGGTAGTTTTTACAGCGAATGATTCGCAACCTTTATCGGATATACATCTGAGTTTGGTTTGATATGTTTCGGCCGGACCGCAGTTAAACGTTACCACCATTCCCGAATCGTTTTCAGTCCCGTCATTCTTAAAATCCCAGTAAAGCTGACCAATAAAGCCGGAGGAAATGATTGAATTATTTGAAAATACGGCTGTTTGCCCTTCACACATATTTTCGACTGTAAAATTAACCTGCGGAAGTGGATTTACCGTTACAGTATCAGGAACGGCCATTGAATCAGCGAGGGAATTTTTCAAAACCACTTTTAATCCAACCGGATATTTTCCTTCTCCCACAAACAAATTGGCAATTGACTTTCCGATTCCATCATCATACTGGCCATCATCATCAAAATCCCAGAACCAGCCGGCAATGGAAGTGTCGGGGTAAATGGAGGAACCAAAAAATGTTGTTTGTTGGCCAAGGCAGGCGGAGGAGTCGGTTTGGCCAGTAGAAACAAAACTGATATTCTGTGCAGAGAGGGTAAAAGAACAGCAAAGAAGTATTGGAAATAATAATGGTTTCATAAATAGGAAAGGATTTTAATGCGAATATAGTTTAAAGTAGAAAACTACAGGCTAAAATCAGAAAAAAAATAATCCTTATATATCAGCCACTTTTTGCCAGGGAACCTGAACTATTTCATTCTGATGGAATACTTCTTTTTCTCCGCCAAAAATCAACATTCCACCTTCCTGCCTGAAAACTTTTTGAAACCATTTAATATTTTTCAGGAAATTTTTATCTGCCTTTTTTGCTGATTTTATTTCGACAGGAACCAATCCATCCTCTTTGTCAATGATAACATCCACTTCGTTTCCGGAGCTATCGCGCAGGAAGTACAATTTGCCGGATTGCTCTTTATTTGCCCTGTTTTTGGTTAACTCCGCCAAAACAAAATTTTCGAAAATTGCTCCGTAATAACTGCTTTTGCTTAGTGCAGATGTTGAATGAAGGTTAAGCAAATAGCATAAAATTCCCGTGTCATAAAAGTAAAGCTTAGGCGATTTAATTACCCTTTTGTTAAAACTACGGAAAAAAGGAGGCAACAGGAAAATGATATAACTGCTTTGCAAAACGCTGAGCCAGCTTCCAATGGTTTTATTATCCACCCCTACCTCCACCGAAAGGCTGTTAACATTAATTAATTGTCCGGCTCTGCCGGCACATAACTTTAAAAATTTCTCAAAAAGCAAAATATTACCAATGTTTCTAATCAGCCTTACATCCCGCTCAATGTATGTTTTAATATAATTTTCGAGCCATTTTTGGGGACTTGAAAGTTTGGAAACTATCGCAGGGTAAAAGCCATTCAGGATTATTTCACCAAGTTCTTTCTTTTTTAATTTGGCTCTTTTTAGTTCGGCTGTGCTGAATGGAAGGAGCTCAATGTAGGCGCCCCTTCCGGCAAGGGACTGAGATATTTTTTCCTGCATCAGGAAATTATTACTTCCGGTAAGTACAAACTGATTGTTTTTATTTTTTGAGTCAACCAGCCCTTGAAGATAATTGAATAATTCCGGGACCCGCTGTATTTCATCTATAACGGCTCCGTTTTTAAACCGGCCTAAAAATTTTCTTCCATCGGTTAATGCATCATGGGCCACATCAGGATCCTCCAGGCTTACATATGGTTTATCAGAAAAAACCTGTTTGCATAAAGTGGTTTTGCCTGATTGCCTCGGCCCGGTTACACAAACAATTATAAATTCCCGGGCCGTATCCAGGGTTTCTGCTTTAAGAGATCTTTCTATCATAAAATTTAAATTGAACTCCAAATATACAATTTTTTGCAAAATTGGAGTGAAGTCCAAAAATGCAAAATTTTGCAAAATTGGAGTTGCTGAAATTTTTTATTGAAGTGATTGCCTCATAAGCGAAGGTGGGCTGGTTCCTTCGGATCAAGGGTTTGAGAAGAGTTAAAAGAGTTTCCCGACCACAAATGAATTAGCGGCAATGGTAGCGGTACCTGATGTAGTTTTGGCAAATTGAAGCTGAACTGTTCCTCCCGTACCTCCATTAACAACAATCCCTTTGATGTTTAAAACACCGGTTTGAGATGTTTCGGTATTAAATGAAATTCCAAGAGTTCCTGAGGCTGTCATAACATCAGTACCCATTGCGGCTGCACTTCCTGATGCGGTGGTGGTTCCTACCGCTGTTGCAAGCATCGTTGCCCCTGCCGGAAAAGTAATTGCAACTTGAATTCCTGCATTTGAAGAGGATCCTGTACGCAAATTAAATTCAAAATTCATTGTCTCATTACTTCCAATTGAAAATGAAAGTCCGGTTACATTTGTTGCTGTAGTGCTCGTGGTAGTGGCATCAGATGAAAGGCGCGCAGTGGATTCGGCACTGATGTTTCGGTATGCACCCCCGTTCATTGAAGTGGTAAAACGCTCCAGTCCGGCATCAAAAATAATACGACCGATATTTCCGGCTGAAAGGGCTGCACTCGAGCCCTGCTGCATTTCCAAATAAGCGTCAAAAGAACCAATGGAAGCTGCTTCTAAGGTAATAAATGAAGTTTGAATTTTACTCTTTACTTCTAATTTTGCTGCTGGTGATGTGGTTCCAATTCCAACATTTCCCGCATCATCAAGCCTTACCCTTTCGGTTCCTCCTGTTACCAATCCCAACTGATCGGATCCAAGACTATACATTCCGGTGTTGGCATCCGCAGTAAAAGAATAGGAAGGTGCCGAAACTGTACCCGCAATACCAAGAGCATTTCCTGATGAGTTTACTTGAAAAAGATCTCCACTGCCTACTGTAAACAATGAAGCGGGAGAGGGATCCCCCACCCCAAAATTTCCACCCGACTTTATCCTCAAAGCTTCCGTTCCATTCGTTTTTATGACTAAATCCTGTGCATCAGAAGTGCCGATAAAATCGGTGCCGGGGGAGGTGGTTGCATTTCCGGCAAGTAACCAGCTGCTTGCTGCAGCACCGGGAGCAACCCATGATAAGGATCCGGTGCCATCTGTAGTTAAAATATTTCCGCTTGAACCATCGGTAAGAGGCAAAGTATAGGTTGTGTTGGTTGAACTTGCCCCTGCCTGAAATATTACAGAATTTGAATTGATTGCATTAAAAAACTTCAATTGACCGGTAACCCCGGTGGCTGTTCCAATCTGGGCATTACCGTGAACATGTAAAAGAGAAGCCGGTGCGGTAGTTCCTACTCCTAAATTCCCCGATGCATTAATACGCACTCTTTCTGAGCCACCGGTAACAAACCCCATTAAATCAGCTCCGGCATCAAACATTCCGGTATTGGGATCGCCAGTAAAAGAAAATGAAGGAGCCGAAACAGAACCTGAAATTCCCAGAGCATTTCCGCTGGAATTTACTTGAAAAAGATCACCGCTGCCCACTGTAAATAAAGCAGCCGGAGACGCATCGCCTACTCCCATGTTACCTCCCGATTTAACTCTTACCGCTTCCGCCCCGTTTGTTTTAATTACTAAATCCTGGGCATCAGAAGTTCCAAGAAAATCAGTACCCGGGGAAGTGCTTCCGTTGCCTCCCAGTGCCCAATTGCTTCCACCCCCTCCACCTGCTGCCCATGAAAGTGTGCCCGAGCCATTGGTTGTTAAAACGTATCCGCTCGACCCATCTGTGAGTGGCCATGTGTAAGTAACACTGGCAGTACTAACGCCTGCTTTAAAAATTACAGCATTTGAATTGGTGGAATTAAAAAACTTTAATTGGCCTGTCAATGATGTGGCTGACCCGATTTGGGCATTGCCATTCACATGGAGGAGCGAAGCAGGGTTTGAAGTGCCAACCCCAATGTTCCCTGCTTCAGTAATACGCATTCTTTCAGCGGTTGAAGAACCTAACAAAGGTGCGGTTTCAAAATATAAATCAGTTCCATATCCTGTTGTAAAATTTTCTCTTGCTTCAGCCTTAATTGTTGCCCCCAAACCATTAAAATCTAAGCCATCATATCCAAGAAAGCCAAAAAAACCTAAACCATCACCACTGGTAACCGTGGTGGGTGAGGCCACGGTACCCCCGGATTTAACTGCAACAAACCCCCCTTCACCGGAACCCGAAGTTTGAGCCGCAAATACGGCACCATTTCCACTGTTAACAGCAAGATGTACTGCAACCAAAGGCGCTGAAGTTCCAATACCAATTTCTCCTGTGGATAGAATTCTCAATCTTTCCGTACCGTTTGTTTTAAGAACTAAATCTTTTGCATCTGTTGTCCCAAGAAAATCTGTTCCGGGTGTGGTGCTGGTATTTCCGGCAAGAAGCCAGCTGCTTGATGCAGCACTGGGGGCAACCCACGATAATGTACCCGAACCATTGGTGGTTAATAGATTTCCGCTCGAACCATCGGCCAAGGGCAAGGTATAAGTTGTGTTAGCGGAGCTGACTCCGGACTGTAAGGTTACAATATTTCCATTGGTTGAATTCAAGAATTTTAATTGGCCGGTGGTTGCCGAAGCAGTACCAAGCTGTGCGGTTCCGCTAACATGAAGTAAAGAAGCAGGAGATGCAGTTCCCAAGCCCAATCGCTGAGTGGAATTATCCCAGAATAATTTAGAATTATTTTGAGAAAGATCGCCTGAGGAATTTGCAAATGGAACGGATCCTGTTGTAAAAGTAGTGGCTTCTACAGCTAAATTTTTATAAGCCCCACCATTCATTGAAGCCATAAAACGCTCAGCAGAGGCATCAAAAATTAACCTTCCCACATTTCCGCTCGACAGCCCAGCGCTGGATCCCTGCTGCATTTGAAGGTAAGCATCAAAACCACCTGTTGAACCGGCTTCAAGAGTGATATATTGGGTTTGGATGGTTCCTTTCACCTCCAATTGCGAAACAGGCGTGGTTGTTCCTATTCCCACATTTCCTCCCCCTGATGGGACAACCAGTGCATAATTATTTGTTGCACCCGAGGCAGACAAATAAGCTGCAATATTATTCAATGAGGCTCCACTTTTAATTGCTTTTAATGCATACCCGCTACCCCCTCCGATGGCACCGGTATGCTCTGCCCAAACGCCAACAGTATTTGTAGTGGTGCTTGGCTGCAATACTTCAAGCATATTAGTGGAAGCAGCTGCCGAACCTGTGGTGTTAATTCCGATATTTTGGGAAAAAATTAGAAGGGGAGAAGATAAAAGAATTCCAAGGGCATATATAACTCTCTTAAATATTTGAACCATCATTGGAAAATTTAGGACTTTCAAAAAGCAGATTTTTTCTTAATACGAAATAAAAAAATCTTTTGTTATCTGCTCAAATATAAAACAAATTATGAATACGAAAAAAAATTTAATCAACTATGGAAAACCGAATTACCAAACCAGCCCCGATTGAAGCGCAAATCCTTTGACTTTGAAACCTTCAAGGTTTTTGCAACCTTGAAGGTTTTTTAAAAAGGCAAAGATTGAAGCGGAAAGCGGGTATGGCAAAAGTAAATAGGGTAAACCTCCCGCTTCAAAAAAAAAAATTAAAATCCATTTCCAAAAGGTTGAAAACGTTTTCGCATTTAAACCAAAGCGTCCCTCCACTTTCCAAACCGAAGGTAAAAAGCGGAAAGGGAACCAATCATGATAAAATAAACAAACTCGGCACACCATACTATTTTAAGAGGCATTTGCCAGCGGAACGCAACAAAATAGGTAAACAGGAGGTAAACGATTAAACTTATTATTTCGATAAGCAGAGAAATCCAGGTGTTTCCTGTTCCGGATACGGAATAGAAAACAACAAAACTTATGGCAAGGAAAAACATGGCAGTGGTTATAACATATAAAACAGGAACAGCCTCAGAGATTAATTGGGAATTATTCGAATAAACGGAAATAAGCTTTTCCGGAAAAAGGTAAATTAAGGGGGCTATGACTAAAACGGTAAGCAATGCAAGGTGAATTGAACGGAAAATTACCTGTATTACAAGCTGAGGTTGTTTTTGACCGAGAAGGTTACTCACCAAAGTGCTGGAAGCAGAACTGAAACCAAACACAGGTAAAATCATGAGGAGATAAACACTTCGGGCAATATGAGATATGGCGAGTTGCCGGATGCCCATATGCTCAATGATTGAAAAAAAAACCAGCCAGGCCGCCAGTGCCATAAAATGCTGAAGCATTACCGGTGCGGCAATACGCAGAATTTCTTTCATGGGAGCGATGGCTAAATTAACGAAGCGGAAAATTTGATATTTTATTAAATCAACTTTGATAAAAAGATAAGCCAGAAGCACACCGGAAGCGGTCATTTCTGACAGGGCAGAAGCAAGAGCGGCTCCCTTTACTCCCATCTGCGGAAATCCAAAATTTCCGAAAATCATTCCGTAGTCGAGAAAAATATTTACTACAGCCATTATTACATTCGACCAGGTGATAATGCGGGTATTGGTTACACCAACAAAAAAGGAATTCATGCCGGCATTAAATAAACCAAAAAAAATTCCGAAGGAGCGGTAATGGATGTAATCGGAAACTCCGGAGTGCACTTCGGGGGAAGTAACAATTAATTTGATAATGGGCTCAGAGAAAAAAAGTGAGAAAATAAAAAAAACAAAAGCGACAAGAAGAAGAAAAAGTAAACTGTTATCTAAAATTTTTCCAATGGCAGAAAAGTTTTGTTCTCCGTTCCTTCTGCCAATAATAATTTGAGAACCCAATGAAAAGCCAAACCCAACCAGAATCATAATAAAATATAAAAGGCCCCCGTTTCCGGCAGCTCCAAGCTGGGACTCCCCTACCCTACCGAGAAAAGCAGTATCAGTTATGATAACCACATTTTGTGCAATGCTCCCAAGAATTATTGGATAGGCAATGCTTAAAATATTTTTGTAGGAGGTGGATTCGGGTGGCATTTTAACCGGGGAATAAACGAATTTATTATTTCACTCTAGTTATACGGTATGGGGGGGGGTAAATTAAAATATTTTCCCCCAGTTCAGGTATAACCTAACTAGCAAAAAAGAAAAACATTAAACACATAACAAATAATAAAAAAGGAAAAAGGATTTAATCGAATCTACCTTCATCATAATTTGTACATTTTTTTATCCTTAAACATTTTCTATTTTGTGTTATATGTTTTTTATTTTTTTTCATTTTAATATTTTGAAATCCCGACTTGGAAACTTAAGCTAAAAAATTCCATCCATTTTTCTGCTGCAACATAATTTTCGAATATTTATTCTACAAACAACACCAACCCTTTAAGGTATTGCCCCTCGGGGTGGTAAATATTAACCGGATGGTCGGGAGGCTGCGAAAGGTGATGCAAAACTTTTACCCTCCGGCCAGTTTCAATGGCAGCGGCAACAATGGTATTGTAAAAAAGGTTTTGGTCAACCACTTGTGAGCAGGAAAAAGTAAAAAGAATTCCTCCCGGTTTGATTTGTTTTATGGCAAGGGCATTTAACCTCTTGTACCCCTGTACAGCCTTATGACGGGCGTTAAGATGCTTGGCAAATGCCGGTGGATCGAGTATAATTACATCATATCTCCCATTTATGTTTTTAATATAATCCAGGGCGTCTTCG
>JAHEZO010000292.1 GCA_023250995.1 Flavobacteriales bacterium
CCATGAACATTCTCTTTCTTAATTCAGAGTTGCTCAAAGGATTAAAGTTCCCGGCTTTTTCTTCATTTTTAAGAAATGTGATTATCTTCCTCATTGCTCTCCCGGTATTATTTTTAGCCATTTCATTTTGGAAAAATGAGTCAATAACAGAATCTTATTTTTTTGCCACCATCATCAGCTGGGCCATAAGTAATGTTATCTGGATTAAATATATCCCGTTTTTTAAAACAATGAGGGCAAATATTATCAGCTATAAAAATTTATTCCTTGAAGGAGTACCACTCATGTTTTCGAGCTCCTTAATTTACCTTATGATCTGGACCGATACTCTTTTGATTGGAATATTCAGAACAGAAGCCGAAGTCGGAGTTTACAATGTGGCATTCAGAATTTCAATGCTGCTTACCCTTTCACTTATGGCTGTAAGCGCAGTTGCAGCTCCTGAACTTGCCAATTTTAAAAGCAAAAATGACCTCATTGGATTGCAAAATGCCATCAACAAAGCAAACCGGCTTATATTCTGGACTTCACTGCCTCCAACCCTCATAATAATTTTCTTTTCAACACCGCTCCTTAGAATTTTCGGAGAGGAATTTACAGAAGGAAACATTGCCTTGATCCTTTTGGTAGCAGGCAGGTTTTTTTTCTCCTTTTGCGGAATCCGGGGAATAATTTTACCCATGATTGGAAAACAGAAGGTTGAACAATACCTTTCATTAGGAATTGTAATTCTCGACATAATTTTAAATTTAATCTTTATCCCCTTGCTTGGCATTAACGGTGCCGCCCTGGCAACCATGCTTACCCTGCTTATCTGGACCATTATTACGGCAATTTATCTCCGCAGATCAATAAATATTAATTCTCTATATATTCCCTTTTTTGGAAATTTTCTCAGTATTAAAACAAAACACAAAAATGCAAAAGGTTGATTTTACTAAAATTTACCCTTTCCTCCGTCACATCACTTCGGTTAATGTAAGAGGGGCCAGGTCTCTGGCAATAATGGTTTCACGTTTATTTATTCCTAAAGGAAATAAGGAGGGGGTGATAATGAAAACAATTCATGGATTTGAATTATTGGTTGATCCCGTAAAAGACAGCGGAGTGGAAAGAGACCTTTATTACCTTGGAACGTACGAGCAGGGAACATTGAACATCATCCAGAAAATTCTTACTCCGGGTGATGTATTTGTGGATATAGGAGCTAACATAGGCCTGATGACGGTTTTTGCATCCCATTTGGTGGGCCCGGAAGGGAAAGTTTGTGCCTTTGAAGCCAATCCGGAAACAAAAAAAATTCTCGATTTCAATGTGAACCTGAACGGAATTACCAATGTAATTACCAGCGGATATGCAGTTGGAGCTGAGAATGGAAATGCTAAAATTTTTCCTAACTGGAATGTAAACAGGGGAGCCGCTTCATTGATTCAGTCGGGTACGGGAGATGATTATTTCCCTGTAGAGGTGATTCGATTCGACCAGTTTAAAGAAATTGATCCTTCGAAAGTAAGTTTGATGAAAATTGATATAGAAGGATTTGAATTTGAAGCATTAAAAGGCTGCGGAAATATTTTTGAACTTCCATATCCACCAATTATTATAATTGAATGCAGCAATGCCGGAAACTTGTTTAAACCTGAAAAAGGTGATGTATTGGAATACTTAAAAAAAATGAATAAGTACCATTTTTATGTTTTAGAAAAGGGATCACAACGTGAATCCTCTCTGGTAGAAATTTATTACTCAAAACAGGCCCCTGCCTATTCCAATATCTTTTGCATCCCTCAGGAAAAAATTGAAAATCTGCCAAAAAATATTTTTAAATGAATAAGCACATAGGATTGATTAGAGTTGGAAGATTTCTAATTTCACCCGGAATGACAAGTGCTCTATGAGATGGCAGGGATGAACTTTACCTTGAAAGAAATTTTTATGAAAGATTTAAGAAAAAAGCAGAAAAAATTTTTGCCAGATACCAACCATTCGGCAAATATTTTCGGCAAAAGTGCCATTGGGAATGATACAATTCCTTTGTAATTCAAACACATTATAATCAGCGGGGTTAATTCCACCGGGTACAGTTGTAAAAGCCAGTTTATAATTGTATTTTTTCAGATAAATTTTGTCGCGATTGTTAAAATCCCCATTCGGGTAGGCAAAATATTTAACTTCTTTTCCGAGCCATTTTTCAAGTTTGGTTTTTGAATACCCAATTTCAAAATCAAGTTCTTCATCCGAGCAATGGATGGTGCAGGGGTGGTTTACTGTATGACTCCCAATGGTAACAAACGGGGATTTAGAAATTTTTATTAATTCGTCAACTGTCATAGCTTCCCTTTGAACCTTAACGTATTTTTTCAAAAGTTCTACCTTTGCTTTTCTCACCCCTTCAGGAATTTTTTTATAATCTTCAACTTCATTAAAACCAGGAGAAGAAAACTTCCTTCCTTTTAAAACATAACTCCACCAGTACTCTCCGCTTTCAATGGATCCGGAAGGGGCAAAAATGGTAATCGGAACATTATGTTTCTCGGCAACGGAAAAAACGTTCGGAATATTTTCATGGTAAGCATCATCCAGTGTAATCAGCAAAGGGAGGTGGGGAATAGTTTTTCTTTTTTCAAGGATTTCAACCAAATCATCCGTTGAAATAAATGTATATCCTTTTTTCTTCAACCATAAAATGCATTTTTCAAATAAGGTCCTGGATGGATTATGAAAATAAATGGAGGTGATTAATTTTTCTGAATGGGCCCTTCTTCTTGCTCTGCCAACCATTCCCGAAACAATAAAAATACATGCAAGCGGGTGAAAAAGCATATACCGGATATATTTTTTAAGCCAGGAGTACATTCATTAATTTATGAATTTAAAAAAAATAAACATTAAGGCACCAAGGCACTAAGATTGCATTAAGAAAATACCCCTGAGACTTGCCTTACCTGGGAATTACGTGGCAAATCTCTTTTCGAGTACATTTTAGTTTGTAAATAATTTTCCTTTGTAAAAATATTTTTCAACTTTATAAATTTCGTTAAAAAAACGAAAATAAAAGAACCCGTTTTTTTTGAAAATTCTCCTTTGAACTATTTTGACTTTTTTTTGCTTTTGGTCAGGCAACCGGGAAACACTTAAAATTGAAAACAAATGAAACCGGTAAGTACAAAAAGTAAAAGGAAAAAGATGAGAAGCGAAATTAGCTCTTACAAAGCCACTAAATGATTCGGTGGGCAACATCGTATTAATTTCCCGCCTGGCTTTAATAATTCTATTGCAATAGGTTGCTTTATGCTCCTCCTGTAAAACCATTGAAATTTTTTTACCGGGTGAAAAAACATCATTTAATAATTCTGAAGCACC
>JAHEZO010000293.1 GCA_023250995.1 Flavobacteriales bacterium
GCCCTGGATATTAAACTTTCAATCCCCTGTTTATTCTACCTATGGAACCTCTTCCGGAAAAGCCCGAAAGGATTTGATGGAGGCTGTCCCAGCGATGAGCAACAGGGCCTTTGACATGAAAGCCGAAGAATCAGAAGCATACATTCCACCTGCAACTACAGGGGCGGATTATACTCAGCTTAACGAAAGCCAGCTCAACATGGAGTTTAACATTAAAATTCCTTATACAATTCCGGATGACGGAAAACCCCACACTGTTCAGATTCAAAACATCTCTCTACCCGCAAATTACGAATATTATGCCGCCCCAAAACTGGATAAGGAGGCATTTCTGCTGGCCCGCATCAGTGGTTGGGATGCATACAACCTTTTATCCGGAGAGGCAAATATTTTTTACGAAGGAACTTTTACCGGGAAATCCTACATTAATACGCAAATAACCAAAGATACTCTGGATATTTCCCTTGGAAGAGATAAAAGTATTGTAATTACCCGCAACAGGATAAAAGATTTTACCGAGAAAAAAGTTATTGGAAGCAATAAAAAGGAAACCATCGGAATTGAGATTTCAATAAAAAATAAAAAAACAATTCCAGTTGAAATAGTTATTCAGGATCAGGTTCCGGTTTCGGCTAATAAAGATATTGAAGTGGAATTGCTGGAGCTGGGGAATGCCAAAAAGAATGAGGAAAACGGATTTGTGGAATGGAAAACTAAGTTGGAACCCTCTGCAATGCAGAAATTTATTTTTAAATATTCGGTAAAATATCCAAAGGATAAACTGATTAATTTATAAATTTACAGGTTCAATATGAATTCATTTGCTATAAATTTGCTTCAATATTTTTTTACAAAGTAATTCTGAAATAATAACATTAATTCTTTTTATATGAAAAAACTTTACTTTTTTCCTATGGCATTTTCAATATTTAATTTGATTTTGATTATTAGTGCCATAAATTCTTTTTCCCAAAATGCCAACCCGGCAACCCCCCATGCAGTTAGCCTTGATCCATGGCTAAAACCATTTTACCATGGCGTTGCCTCGGGCGACCCCATGCCTGATAAGGTTATCATCTGGACCAGGGTTACTCCTGATTCGGGAAGCGTGGGGGCTATAACTGTTAATTGGAGAATGGCCTCGGATACAAATTTTGCCCAAATTGTTAACAGCGGAACGGTTTCAACGGATGCTTCCATTGATTATACGGTAAATGTTGATGTTACCGGTTTACAGCCTAAAATGGTTTATTATTATGAGTTTTCTGCCCTGGGCCGGAATTCACTTATCGGAAGAACAAAAACAACTCCGGTTGGTGATGTGGACAGCCTCCGCTTTGCCATTGTTTCCTGTGCCAATTATGAGGCAGGTTTCTTTAATGCCTATAGTGCAATTAAAAAAGGAAATGATGTGGATGCCGTTATTATGCTTGGCGATTATATTTATGAATACGAAACGGGCGGATATGGTTTAAATACTACTGCCGATAGAACCTGGAAACCCGACAGCGAAATAATTTCCCTTTCGGATTACCGCACCAGGTACTCACATTATCATCTCGATAAAGATTTGAGGCAGCTGCACCAGCAATATCCCTGGATTATTGTGTGGGATGATCACGAAACAGCAAACGACTCCTGGGAAGCAGGAGCTCAAAACCATAACCCGGCTACAGAGGGCGACTGGTTTACCCGAAAAGATGCAGGAATCGAAGCTCACCAGGAATGGCTGCCAATCAGAAGCTTCCCAAATGATACACATCGGATTTATCGCACAATTCCCTATGGAAACCTTTTAGATCTTATTATGCTCGATACCCGTTTGGAGGGCCGCGACGCGAAAGTAACGGGCACTACTCTTTTTGGATACCCTGTGGTTGATGTGACTGATCCGGCTCTGACCGATACTTCCAGAAAAATTATTAGCGATAAACAGTTTCAGTGGCTCGTGGATAAACTGGACACTTCTGCTGCCCAATGGAAAATGCTGGGCAACCAGGTAATGGTAGGTCCGCTTAAATACAAACCCCTGCCGTTTCCTCCTACCACCTATATTGTAAATGCCGATCAGTGGGATGGCTTCCCTGCTCAGAGACAAAGGTTATTCGACAATATTCTCACTAAAAATATTGATAATGTGGTTGTGGTTACCGGTGATATTCATACCTCCTGGGCAAATGATTTGCCCTTTGTGCCGGGGGTTCCTTACGACTCCACTACAGGGGCAGGCTCTGCGGGAGTTGAATTTGTTGGAACAAGTGTAACCTCTCCCGGATTGCCTATTCCTCTCACCTCTACTCTTGTAAAAAGCAACAACCCCAATATTCATTATGTGGAGTTTAATAAAAAAGGGTACGTTATTATGGATGTAACCAAGCTTAGAACTCAGGGTGATTATTACTATATTGCCACTATTGATTCGGTAAATAATTCCTCCTCCTTTGAAACATCCTGGTATGTAAAAAATGGCGAACGATTTTTAAGAAATGGCGGAACAAAATCTGTAGGGAGCACTACCCTTACGGGAATTCCTTTTGCCCCTGAAATGCCTCGCTTTCCATTGGGCATTAAGGAATCATTAAAACCATTGGTGGTACTTGGAACCTATCCGAACCCTTTTGTTGATTACTCGGTGGTTCAGTTTTATAATGAAAAAAATTCAGATGTAACCATTAATGTTGTAGATGTTACCGGCAAAGTGGTAAGCACAGATTTTTTTGAAAATGTTACTCCTGGATTACACATTCACGGAATAGATTTGAAAAACACTTCCGAAGGATCTTACTTTCTTTCTATTCAAACAAAGGATTACACGGTTACCCGAAAACTTGTAAAGGGGAAATAAAAATTTTTCCATTCGAGTTTGCAACTATTGGTGATGTGGAAATTTTTTTGTCCCTTTTATTTTTTTTATAGCAATGGATGAAATATGAAATATCCGTTTTACATTAAAGGAACATTTGTTTTTATTTCAACTTTTTTTTATTTGGATTTTGCAGGAGCTCAAACACCCGTTACCCAGATTTTTAATTGTACCGGATCTACTCAAAATTTTGTTGTTCCCTGCACCGATTCAATCACCGTTAAAGCATGGGGCGGGGGCGGAGGTGGAGGTGGAAGTGATGCCGGTTACGGTCCGGGAGGGGGTGGCGGTGGGGCTTTTTCCACAAGTGTAATTGATGTTACTCTTGGAGACGTTTTAACCATCATGGTCGGCTGCGGTGGTTCAACAGGAGTGGGCGGTTCGGGGAGCGGAGGTGGGGTGGGTGGTTACGGTAGCGGTTCAGGAGGTAACGGGGGCGACCCGGGTCCTAATGGAAGTTCGGGAGGAGGCGGAGGCGGTGGAGGAGGTACCGGCCT
>JAHEZO010000148.1 GCA_023250995.1 Flavobacteriales bacterium
TCGGCAAAAAAAAATGAATCCGGTCTTTTTATATCTGCCCAAAACGCCTCCTGTACGGTACAAATTTATTCCGAAAATATTTTCAGAATTAATATTGAAAAAGGACAAACCGCTTCAGAAAATTTTTCCTATGCGGTAATTCAAACCCCTTTAAAAATTAAATTTAATATCACAGAAAAAAAGGACAAAATTGAAATTTCAACCGGCTCTTTAAAATTAATTATCTCAAAGTTCCCTCTTCGGTTTTCGTTCTATTCCCTCTGCCTAAAATCTCCTTCAAAAAAAAACAATGAAATATTGCTTAATGAAGATGACGCCTTTGGAACCTCCTGGATTGGAACCGAAGTAACCACCTATAAAAAACTGCAGGAGGGTGAAAAATTTGTTGGGCTCGGAGAAAAAAACGGAAATCTTAACCGGAGGGGAGAAAAATACACCCACTGGAATACAGATCAGTTTGCCTATCCAATAAATCATGATCCTTTATATTGCTCCACCCCTTTTTACATTGGAATTCACAACCATTCTTCGTATGGAATTTTTCTGGATAATACCCATAAAACAGAATTTGATTTTGGTTCTTCCAACGAGCGCTTTTCAAGTTTCTCGGCTGCAAACGGATCCATGGATTATTATTTTGTTCATCATCCCTCTATTGCTGATATTATAAAATCTTATACCTGGCTCACGGGACGGATGGAACTTCCTCCGTCCTGGTCTCTTGGATTTCAGCAGTGCCGCTACAGTTATTATCCCGAATCCGAAGTTTTAAATATTGCCAAAACTTTTCGCGAAAAAGATATTCCCTGCGATGGAATTTATCTCGATATCCATTATATGGATGAGTACAAAGTTTTTACCTGGCATCCTTCCCGTTTTCCACATCCCGAAAAACTTATTACCGCCTTAAAAAAAATGGGATTTAATCTTATTGTAATAATTGATCCCGGAGTAAAAAGAGAAGCAGGGTATGATGTATATGAGGAAGGAAAAAAACAAAACCATTTTGTGAAATTTCCGAACGGGGATGAATATGTTGGGCAGGTTTGGCCGGGCTGGAGCTGCTTTCCCGATTTTACCAGTGCGAAAACCCGGAAATGGTGGGGCCAAAAAATAAAACTTTTAACAGATGCCGGAGTAGAAGGTTTCTGGAACGATATGAATGAACCTACCGCTCTTGGAAAACACCTTCCCGATTTAATCGAATTTTTATTTGAGGGTGAAAGGGCCAACCACAAAAAAGCGAAAAATATTTACGGGATGCAAATGGCCCGGGCCACCTTTGAAGGAGCCAAAATGGGTTTGAACAAGAGGCCGTTTTCACTCACAAGGGCCGGATTCAGTGGTGTACAGCGGTACTCTGCGGTTTGGACAGGCGACAATGTTTCAAGTGATGAGCATATGCTTGCCGGAGTGCGGTTGCTGAACAGCATGGGCCTTGCCGGAATTTCTTTTTGCGGTTATGATGTGGGAGGATTTGCCGGGGAAGCCTCCCCTGAGTTATTTGCAAGATGGATTACCATTGGAGCTTTTTCGCCTTTGTTCCGCTGCCATTCCATGATTAACACCCGCGATGCCGAGCCCTGGTCTTTTGGCGAGGAAGTAGAAGATATTGCCCGTAATTACATAAAACTAAGGTACCGCTTGTTTCCTTATATTTATTCTTCGTTTTACGAGTCCACCCAAAACGGAGTCCCCATTCAAAAATCACTGGTGGTAGATTTTTTTGATGATGAAAAAATTTTTCATCCCGATTTTCAAAACCAATATCTTTTTGGAAAAAATATTTTAGTGGCCCCCCTCGAAAGCCGCCAGGAAATTGCAAAGATTTATTTGCCCGGGGAGAAGAGCAGTGAAGGAAATGGAGGCTGGTACGACTTTTTCACTGATGCTTTTTATAAAAGCGGGCAGGAAATTTATTCGGCAGCCAAAAAAGAAAAACTTCCTGTTTTTGTAAAGTCGGGCAGCATTATTCCCATGCAATCCTGTGTTCCGGATTTGAAAAAAAAGCCACTGGATGTTTTATTTCTTCACCTATACTTAGGATCTGACGGGGATTTTGAATATTATGAAGATGACGGTTCAACCTTTCAGTATCAGCAGGAAAATTATTACAAAAGAAAAATCACCTTTAGCCAGAAAGGAAAAAAAATTCTTTTCGAAATACCCCGGGGGAAATATCGTTCCTGCTTCAAAACAATTAAGCTGCTGCTGCATGGTTTTGAAAAAACTCCGGAGGTTTTTTTAGTTAATGGCCAGAGAGAAAGAGCCAAACCCGAAAGTTTTAAATTTTTTGAACCGGTTCATCATTTTGATTACTTTCCGAAGCAATCTGAAGACCCTATGGTTTTGGAAAACATACCTGCGCTGGAAATAGAAAATTTTAGCGAAAAATTCGAGATTCTATGGAAATAAGCAGGCCTTTCATACAGTTTTTTTTTCAGGAAATGAGAACACTTCAAAAAAAAACTTTTCTACAGTTTGGCCCTGCCCTTTTTTTAATTTTTTCCTCCTGCTCCCAATCCGTTGAAAAACCTCCAAATCTCCAATCGGAAATAATAGGGTTGGCCAGTCCCATTACCCTGCAAATGGGAGAAACAAAAATCATACTTGCCGATTTCTTTTCTCATCCTTTAGAAATTGATTCGGTAACAGCTAATCCCCTTACTGCTAAAATTTCGGAAGATAAAACCATTTTGTACTTAAATGATAACGGACAAAAGATACCCACCCTGTCCGAGTTAAAGGTTTGGATAAAAAATAATCCGTATTCCATTTTGTTGAAAAAGCAAAAAAAAATTCATTATCAGTTTCTGTTTGCCGAACACAATAAAAAATTCAAATCGGTTTCCATTGCAGGAGAATTTAATTCCTGGGATCCCCAAAAAAATGTACTTGTGAATGAAATGGATATCTGGAAAACAGAGCTTACACTGGATGCGGGAAATTATCAATATCAAATGGTGCTTGACGGCAAATGGATGCTTGACATTCAAAATCCCGATTCAATTAATAACGGGTCAGGTGGTTATAATTCCCTAATGAAAATAAGGGAGGGAGGAGTAGGCCTCGCCCCTCAGATATTTACCCTTCCCGGTCATCGGGACGATAGTCAAACATTATTTATCGGAACAAAAAATAATCCCGAAAAAATATTCGCTTTTTGGCAAAATACCCTATTAAACCAGCATGAGGTTCAGGGAACCCGCGGGGATTGGGAAATAAAAATTCCTGAAAATGCTTTCCTTTCACCACATTCTTTTATCAGGGTTTTTGGTTACAATAAATTTGGAACCGGTAATGATTTGCTCATTCCCCTCGAAAACGGAAAAATCGTTTCTTCAGCAGCCGGCTTAAGCAAGAAAGATAAATGTTCAATGATTATGTATTTTGTTTTAACCGACCGGTTTTTTAACGGAGATTCAGCCAATGACAGCCCGGTTAAGGATATTGAAGTGGATATAAAAGCGAATTACCAGGGCGGGGATTTAAGGGGGATAACAAAAAAAATTAAGGATGGGTATTTTTCAAAACTCGGAATAAATGCCATTTGGATTTCCCCAATTATTCAAAATCCTTTAACGGCTTTTGTCGAATTTCCTGCCCCTCACCGAAAATACTCCGGATATCATGGTTATTGGCCCGTTTCATTTAAAAATATTGATTCGCGTTTCGGCAATGAGCAGGATTTTGAGGAGTTGATAAAAACTGCCCATGAGAATGGTATTCGGGTCCTGCTTGATTTTGTTTCCAATCATGTGCACAATGAACATCCAATATTTAAAGCACACCCGGGGTGGTTCACTAAAATTGATTTGCCCGATGGCAGAAAAAATATTCGCCTTTGGGATGAATATCGGCTAACTACATGGTTCGATACTTTTTTACCTGATCTGGATTACTCAAAACAAGAAGTTGTTGATGCCATTACCGATTCGGCTATGTTCTGGGTTAATAAATTTAACCTGGATGGTTTCAGGCATGATGCTACTAAGCATGTACCCGAAGAATTCTGGAGAGGGCTAACTAAAAAAATAAAAAATCATTCGCCCGAAAATTCTTTTTTTCAGATTGGCGAAACCTTTGGAAGCAGGGAGCTGATTGGAAGCTATGTAAATTCCGGGATGCAGGATGCCCAATTTGATTTTAATTTATATTTTGATGCACGCAGTGTTTTCTCATTGGAAAAAGAATCCTTTCAGCGGCTTGCAAATTCACTTCAGTCAAGCTTGGATTATTATGGGTACCATTCAATGATGGGTAATATTACCGGGAATCATGATTTGCCCAGATTTATTACCCTTGCAAGTGGATCGCTGAAATTAAATGAGGACGAAAAAGAAGCCGGATGGAAAAGAGAAATAGAAAATGGAAACGAAAAGGGATATAAAAATCTTTCCTCCCTAATTGCTTTTATGACGACAATTCCCGGAATACCGGTAATATATTATGGGGATGAAATTGGAATGCCGGGAGCCGGTGATCCCGACAACCGGAGGATGATGAAGTTTGAAAAGCTATCTCCTGCGGAAGAAACAGAAAAAAAAATGGTGGAAAGATTAACCGGCCTGCGGAAAGAAAATATCAGTTTGATTTACGGAGATTATCAAACCCTGAAAATTGAAAATGATTTTTTTGCCTATGCAAGAACTTATTTTGATGAAATTACCATTGTTGTTTTCAATAAAAATCCCAAAACAAAAAATAATTCATTTGCAATTCCCGAACGATTTGCCGGGAACCCTTTGAAAGGAAATTTTGGCTCGAAATGGTATTTAAAAAACACGGAACTTAGCCTTGAAATGGATGGGTTCTCATTTGAAATACTAACGTATAATAATTCATCCGGCAAACAGAAAAAGGGGTAAGGTTTTTTGTTATGCCACAGAGTCATTTATTATAATTTCTTGCTTCCACGCCCATGGGCAATGAATGGACAGCCCACTTGCGATGGTGCGTTGATCCCTTCAGGAAAAAAGGGTTAGCGTAGGAAAAGATAGTTTTATTTTATCCAAATGGTAGGAATCGAAAATAGGTTAACCGCTAAGTACGCAAAGTAAATTCGCAAAGGGCGCGGAGAAATATTATGACAGAAAACGAATTAGCGAATAAGGTAATTGGGGTAGCAATAGAGGTGCATAAAGCATTGGGCCCGGGTTTGCTGGAAAGCGCATATCAGGAATGTATGTATTATAAAATCGGAAAGGTCGGATTATGGGTTGAAAAAGAAAAGCCAATGCGGTTAATTTTTGAGGAAGTAAAACTAGATTGTGGTTACAGGATGGATTTGCTTGTTGAACACAGGTTAGTGATAGAAATAAAGAGTGTGGACGCATTAAATGATATTCATTTGGCCCAAACCCTGACTTATTTGAAACTGGGAAATTTCAAACTTGGTTTATTGATAAATTTTAATGTTGTTTTACTGAAACAGGGAATAAAACGAGTAGTAAATGGATTATAGTTCTTTGCGAACTTTGCGTAACCCTTTGTGCCCTTTGTGGTTAAAATGCACGTGCGAAAGGTGATTAATTTACAGTTTTTAAGAAGAATTAAGAGGAAACCAAAATACAAATAGTATGAAAAAAATATTCACTCATTGCCAATTTCCATTTCCTTTACTTTTCTGGATAATTTTTTCCCTTTCGGCCTGCCAAACCCAAACCAAACCCACCCCGGAAGAAAATAAAACCCACCTGTTAAAACCGGTTATCCATCCGCCCTGGAGTAACAATGCAGTTATTTATGAGGTGAACCTTCGCCAGTATTCCCCTGGCGGAACCATTAAAGCGTTTGAAGAGCACCTGCCCCGCCTTAAGAAAATGGGGATTGATATTTTATGGCTGATGCCGGTTTTCCCCATTGGCCAGAAAAACCGAAAAGGGTCGTTGGGCAGTTACTATTCGGTTAAAGATTATACTGCGATAAATCCTGAGCTGGGTACGATGGAAGATTTCGAAAGTCTCGTTAAAAAAATTCATGAACTTAACATGTATGTTATTCTCGATTGGGTTGCCAACCATTCTGCATGGGACAATAAATGGGCCGTTGAACATCCCGAATTTTATACTAAAGATTCCCTCGGAAACTTTGTCCCTCCGGTGGCCGACTGGAATGATGTGATTGATTTTAATTATGATAATAAAGGGATGAATCAATCAATGATCGAAGCCATGAAATTCTGGATAACTAAAACGGATATTGATGGGTTCCGCTGCGATGTTGCCGAAATGGTTCCCACCGAATTCTGGAATGAGGCCCGGATGGAGTTGGATAAATTAAAATCCGTTTTTATGCTTGCAGAAGCCGAAAAACCAGAACATCACCAACACGCTTTTGATATGAGTTATGGCTGGGAATTGCATTTTATTTTAAATGATATTTATTCGGGAAAAAAATCTCTTTCGGATCTCGATTCTTATTTTGAAAAAAACAATAAAACTTTTCCTCCCGATGGTTTTAGAATGTATTTTACTTCCAACCACGATGAAAATTCATGGAAGGGAAGTGAATACGAAAGGATGGGTGAGGCGGTAAAAGCCTTTGGGGTGTTGGTATTCACCATCAATGGGATGCCCTTGATTTATTCCGGCCAGGAGTCGGCATTAAATAAAAGACTGAGCTTTTTTGATAAAGATACCATTGACTGGAAGGATTTCCCGCTCGAAAAATTTTACACTGCCCTTTGTTCGCTTAAAAAAACGAATAAGGCCTTACAAAGCGGTATTGGTGGAGGAGAAACAAATAAATTAAAAACCAGCAATGACAATGCGATTTATGCCTTTAATAGGAAAAATGAAAATAGCCAAGTGTTGGTGATTTTAAATTTATCTGCAAAAGAGCAAAGTTTTAGTTTAGTTGATTCAGCCATCAACGGAGAGTTCAAAGAGGTGTTTTCCAATAAAAAGATTTCACTTGAAAAAAATCAGAAATTTAAACTTAAGCCCTGGGATTTTCTGGTTTTGGAAAGATGAACATATTTGGCCATGAATTTTCGCTGATTAAAAAAATCGGTGGAATCCGTGGTAAAAAAAATAATTTATGGAAAAACCGCGTTTATCTTTTTGGCAAATCTGGAACATGAGTTTTGGATTTTTGGGCATTCAGTTCGGCTGGGGCCTGCAGATGTCCAACATGAGTGCCATTTATGAATTTCTTGGGGCAGGTGCCAATGAAATCCCATTGCTTTGGCTTGCAGCACCTTTAACAGGTTTGATTGTGCAGCCCATCATAGGCCATTTTAGTGATAATACATGGGGGAAATTCGGAAGGAGAAGGCCATATTTTTTCACAGGCGCATTAATTGCGTCAGTCTGCCTCATTTTAATGCCCAATTCATCCAGCGTTTGGATGGCGGCCGGGCTGCTCTGGATCCTCGATTCTTCCATTAACATCAGCATGGAGCCATTCAGGGCTTTTGTGGGTGATATGCTCCCGAATGACCAACGGACTAAGGGATTTGCCATGCAATCTTTTTTTATTGGTATTGGTGCGGTACTTGCCTCCTCCATGCCATTTTTTTTAACAAATATTTTTCATGTTACAGGTTCTGAAGATGGCTCTGTGATTCCTACTGCAGTGAAAATTTCATTTTACATCGGCTCCTTTGTTTTCTTTCTGGCAGTGCTTTATACCGTTTTGCGCACCAGAGAATATCCGCCTGAAAATTTGGAAGAATTCAAAAAAGAAAAAAAGGCTGGCAAAAGTTTTTCGGCCATTGGCACCGAAATTTTTTCTTCCATTGCAGGTATGCCCAAAGTTATGAAACAGCTTGCGGTGGTGCAAATTTTCACATGGCTCGGACTTTTTTTTATGTGGATTTATTTCCCGGTGGCCATCACCAAAACGGTTTTTGCCGGGTTAACTGAGGGCACCGCGGAATATAAAGAAGCAACACAATGGGGCGGCCTCTGTTTCAGTTTTTATTCTTTAATAACATTTGCATTTGCTTTTGTAATTCCGGTTTTAGCCAATAAATTTACTGCAAAAATTACGCATGTAATTTGTCTCCTTACAGGAGGAATTGCTCTGATTTCAGTTTGGTTTATCACCAATAAGTATTTTCTTTTTTTATCTATGGCCGGTGTGGGTGTTGCCTGGGCTAGCATTTTATCCATGCCTTATGCCATACTTTCGGTTCATATCCCCAAAGAAAAGATGGGAATTTACATGGGAATTTTTAATTTTTTTATTGTGATACCCGAAATTTTTGCCTCCCTTTTTTTTGGATGGGTGATGCTCCATTTGCTCGATAACAATAAAATATTAGCCGTAATGCTCGGGGGCTGTTCAATGGTTATTGCGGGTTTGCTTATGCTTAGTGTAGGAGAGGGTGAAAATCCCGAATCAAGAATTTCGTAACAAGGCAAAAGGAATTTGCGTTTATTTTAAGACCGAAAAAAATTACAGATTTTGTAAGTGTCTGAATTACCTGATTCCCCGGTCAAAAAATTTTCCACAGTAGGATTTTTCTCCCACAAAAATTTTTACAAAATAAACTCCGGAAACGTTAACCGCTGCATTTATTTCGCACTCATGCATTCCCATGTATTTTATTCCTTCCTGAATGAAATCAACCCTTCTTCCAAGCACATCAAAAATTTCCAACCATACAGGTTCAGATTTCCCAAGATTATAATGTAAAAAAGTTTTCCCTGAATTATCATTAAAAATATAAAAACCAAAAGATTTTTCGGGTTGAAGCTCTTCTTTTCCAAGGGCAATTTGAATGGCCCTAAAAGCATTTACCCTTCCATACCCAAGTTCCTCCGACCAGCTGCCAAAGGGAGCATTGGTGCCGTACGAATAACCACCCACTTTTTCGCATGAATAGGAAATCACTTCCCTTGCCTGTTGTGCAGTTAAACTTTTATTGGCCGATAAAATAAGGGCCATAACCCCGGCCGCATTGGGGCAGGCTGCAGAGGTGCCTGCAAAAGCAAGATTGTAATTCCCGCTTGTAAAACCCTTTAAACCGGTAATATCAGTTGTGGCAATTTTTACTCCGGGAGCACTTATGTCGAGGCCACGGCCGTGATTGCTGGCCCAAAAATTATCAGGAGAACAATCGTTCAAGGTTTTCAGTTCATCACACATTGTTGTGGCTGCTACGGCAATGGTATTAGGTGAAACTGCCGGCCATAGGCAAAAGGTGTCAGGTGAGTTTCCGGCAGAAAAAAGCATTGGAACCCCTTTGCCGTTTCTGCCAAGGGTAACGGCATTGTAAATTGCCTCATTCGAAATAACTGTGTCAATTCCAAGTGTTGCCATTAAAGAATCGGGAATTCCCCATGAATTGCTCATCACATCGCAGTTGGCCGTTTGCCAAGCCCAGTTAATGGCATCTAATCCCCACTGGCTGGTGGAATAAGGCACAGCACTTCCCGAGATATTCAGATAAACAAACATTTTAACCGGAATGATTTTGCAACTGTAGGCAACACCGGCAATTCCAATGGTATTATTTCCGGTGGCAGCTATTATCCCAGAGCAGGCCGTACCGTGTCCATCCTCCGGAAAATTTAGGTTTGGATAGCCATTGCTGTTGTTTCCTGTAGCATC
>JAHEZO010000149.1 GCA_023250995.1 Flavobacteriales bacterium
TTTATCTAAAAGCATTTTGGAATTCACACCCTTAACAGGAAGCTCGCGTGCCGGATAAATATCAAGTAAAATTATTTCGTCTAAAAGCTCCAGCGAACGGGCAAAGTCATCGGCAAAGTCTCTGGTACGAGAAAAAAGATGAGGTTGAAAAACTCCTGTGATTTTTTTTAACGGATATAATTCTTTCACGGCACTGATGCAAGCCCTCAACTCCTCGGGATGGTGGGCATAATCATCAATGAAAACCATATTTTTTTTATTGATGATAAATTCAAATCTTCTTTTAACACCTCTGAAAGTTTTAAGGGCTCTTTTGATTTTATTGACAGGAATTCCCAATCTAAGGGTAGTGGCGATGGCTGCGAGAGCATTTTCAACATTGTGCCTTCCGGGGACACTCAGTTCGAAGTTTTCAATTGCCCTAACATGTGGAGGATTTTTTTTATCCTTTTGAAAGGAATCGGAATTCCATTCAGCATTAAAGAAAAATCTTCCACTTTTTATTTGGATTTTACTTGCTGAGAACCCTGCATTTTCATTTAATGAGTAAGAAATTTTTTTCCTTGCCAGGCCCTTTTCAGAATTAAATTTTAGGGGAAGATTTTTTTTATGAATTAAGGTTCCTCCTTCTTTTATTTGAGAAGCAAACAAGTTAAAAGAAGCTACAAGATTTTTTTTCCCGCCATAAATATCAAGGTGGTCGGCATCCATGGAAGTGATAACGGCAATATGAGGATAAAGAGTAAGAAAAGACCGGTCGTATTCATCGGCCTCTACAACAAAAACCGGTTTGGTTGAAATTTTTCCCTTTACATTTTTATTATTTGAACCGATAAAAACATTTGTTTGGTAATTCGTCATAATTCCCCCTACAAAGGCAGTGCAATCAACCCCCGAATGTTTTAAAATATGAGCAATCATTGCGGTGGTGGTGGTTTTGCCATGGGTTCCGGCCACGGCCACGGTTAAAAATTCTGATGAAATAATTCCTAAAACTTCGGATCTTTTTTTTAAAGAAAAGCCATTCTTCCTGAAAAATATTAACTCAGAGTGTTCAGCAGGAATTGCTGGAGTATAAACAATTAAAGTTTCACTTTTATTAAGGCCCCCGGAGGAAATTTGGGATTTCACCCATTGTAAGTTTTCTTCAAAATGGATTGGAATTCCTTCTGAAATCATTGCCAGGGTGAGTGGGGTAGAGGTTTTATCATAACCGGAAACCTTTTTTTTCATGGCCAGAAAATACCTGGCAAGGGCACTCATTCCAATGCCCCCGATACCGAGGAAATAAACATATTTAATTCGGGAGAGATCCATATTAACTGATTTTACAAAAGCAAACTTTTGATAAAAAAAATCCCAAACCCAAAATTCCAAATTCAAAGCCCCAAGTAAGAAATCGTTTTTTCCTTTCCATCATAATTATTGTGCTTCTTAACCCCATCGCTCAAACAGCCCAAGGCAGTATGCCGTCCTTTGAATTTGGGTCTTGAAATTTTGGGCTTGGGACTTATTCAAAATAATTTGCATAACATCAGATATTAAATTACTTTCCTTGCCATTTGAATTATTTCAGATGCAATTTCTGAAGCTGCATTTGTTTTGGCAAGGCGCGAAATGTTTTTTTCAAGACTGTTTATCAGCATTTCATCGTTTGCGAGTTCAATAATTTTTTTGACAAGCATTTCCCGTGAATCGGAATCTTTTACCAACAGGGCGGCATTATTATTAACCAGCGAAAGGGCATTTTTTGTTTGATGGTCTTCAGCCACATTTGGTGAGGGGATAAAAATGGAAGCCTTTGCAGCCACGCATAATTCAGAAACCGACAGGGCACCTGCTCTGGAAACCACCAAATCAGCGGCTGCATAGGCGTAGTCCATCCTTGAAATAAATCCTCCTACCCAGCCCAGGTTTCCGGAAAGGGCCATTCCACCCGAGATTGGTTCAGATTGTTGAGTGAACTTAAGTGCAGTTTCGAAATATCCCTTACCTGTTTGCCAAACCAACTGAATATTTTTTTCCCCTAATTGTTTTAAGCCACCTGCAATGCTTTCATTAATGGTTCTTGCCCCCAGGCTTCCTCCAATTACAAGCAAGGTTTTTTTGGAAGCAGAAAGTTTGAAATATTCCAGAGCATCCTTTTTCTTTTCGGTAAGACGGGAAATATCCTGCCTTACAGGATTTCCGGTAAAAAGTATTTTTCCAGTGGGGAAAAATTTTTCCATTCCCGGGTAAGCCACACAAATTTTATTAACTCTTTTTGAAAGAATTTTGTTGGTGATGCCGGGGTAAGAATTTTGTTCCTGTATAAGGGTGGGGATTTTTTTTCTAAGGGCAGTTTGCAGCATGGGTCCGCTTGCGTATCCTCCCACACCCACTACAACATCGGGTTTGAATTTGCTTATTATTTCAGCTGCCTTTATCATGCTGAGAATAATTTTAACAGGCACCCATAAATTTTTTATTGTAAAACTTCTTTGAAAACCGCTAATGGTTAATCCTTCAATACGGTACCCGGCAGCAGGAACTTTTTCCATTTCCATTCTTCCTTTGGCCCCAACAAAAAGAATTTCGGCAACGGGGCATTGGGCTTTAATTGCATTCGCTATGGCAATGGCCGGAAAAATGTGTCCTCCTGTGCCACCCCCGCTGATAATAACTTTAATGTTCATTGAAGGAACTCTTAATACTCAAAATTTTTTTTTCTACGTCCGGAATAAATCCCAAGGGAAAATGGAAAAAATTCGACTCAGAGTAAATAATGTTCAGCATGTTTTTATTAACTGATGTTAGGCAAGATTTTTTCTGGTCTCTCTTTTAATTTTTTAGTCTTAAGTCTTAAGTCGTAAGTCGTAAGTTTCTTCAGCCTTCTTTTTTGTATTATTGATTTTACAATTCCACAAATAATTCTTCAAACTCATTGGCATATTTTATCCATTTTGACTTATGACTTACAACTAACTCTTTTGACTTACGACTACGAATATTAACCATATTGCGTAAAATCATTTACTAAATAGCTACCGGAGAAACCGTTTTTTCTTTTTCTGCAATTCCGTTGCTAACACTAAGAATTATTCCGATTGCAATGCAAGTGAACCAAATGGAAGTTCCACCCATACTAACCATGGGCAGTGCCTGACCGGTTACCGGAAGTAGATTTACCGCAACCGCCATATTAATCATTGCCTGAAAAACAAGGCTGAAACTAATTCCAATGGCTAAAAAAGACCCGAAGGTTCGGGGGCATTTTGCCGAAATTTTCATTGACCTGTAAAGCAAAATCATGTAAAGGAGTACGACCATAAAGCCACCGAAAAGCCCGTATTCCTCAATAACAATGGCAAAAATAAAATCGGAGTAGGGGTGGGGGAGGAAATTCCGTTGAACACTTTTTCCGGGTCCTTTACCAAGAATTCCTCCTGTAGCTATTGCAATTTTAGATTGCTCAACCTGATAATTGCTTTTGCTGTCGGATTCCTTTTTCTTAAAATTTTCTACCCGGTTTATCCATGTTTTGGCCCGCGGAAAAACCTTTGGAAGTGCTGAAGCAATTAGAAAAACCAGGGCAATGGCTGCAATGCCGGTGCCGGTTAGCAAGGCCAGATATTTTATTGGTATCCGGCCGATAAACATCAGGATAAAGCAAGAAGTAAAAAGAACTGCAGAAGTAGAAAAGTTAGCCGGTAGAATAAGTGCACAAACGATGCAGATTGGAATTACAACCGGTAAAAAAGAATTTCTGAAATCACCAATTTGATCCTGTTTTATTGAAAGCATCCTGGCAAGGTACATTATTAATGCAAGCTTAGCCATGTCGGATGTTTGAAAGGTTTGGTCAATGATTGGAATTTTCAGCCAGCGGCTTGCTTCATTAATATTTTGGCCCATCACCAGGGTAAGCAGGAGCAAGGGCACTGAAGCAAAGAGGGCAAGTTGTGAAATCCTTGAAAAATAATTAAAGGGAATTTTATGAATTACAAAAACAAGAGAAAGCCCTATGATAAGAAATAAACTATGGCGGAATAAATAGTAGCCTGTATTCCCATCATGGTGTTTGTAGGCCAGGGTTACAATTGAACTATACACCACTAAAAGCGAAAAAACAGCCAGTAGAAAAACCACAAACCAGATGGCTTTATCCCCTTTTAGATATCTGAAAACAAAATTCATTCAAACAGAAATATATTTGTTTAATTTTATTTTACCAGCTTAATACTGCCTTCCTGAAACATTCACCCCTTTGTTTGTAACTTTCAAACATTTCAAAACTGGGGCAGGCAGGGGAGAAAAGGACCACATCATCACCGCAGGCAAAAGATGAAGCAGATTCAACTGCCTCACTGATGGTATTGACCTCTGCAAAAAACTTTACTTCTTTTTTGAGCAGATTAAAACTGTGTGAATTATTTTTTCCCAGGCAGACAATTGCCTTAACTTTTTCCTTTACCAGTTCGGAAAATGCAAGAAAATCATTCTGAACTTCTGATGAACCAACGATCCAGATTACCGGTTTGGACATGGAGGAAAGCGAATAAAAGGTAGCGGTAAAATCTGTTGCTTTTGAGTCGTTGATATATTCCGTTCCGTTTATTTCGGTAACTTTTTCCATCCGGTGTTCAATTCCGTTAAAGTCGATAATGCTTTTTTTTCTGGCAGAAAGCAGATCGTTTTCAATTGTTTTTTTTCCCAAATGGGTTCCGGGAGATTTGAATTTTTCCATGATTTTAATTTTAGCTTAAATTATTTTTTTGAATGATTGTTTTTATAAAGCACGAACGGCCTCTTTGAATTGCCTTCCCCTGTCTTCATAATCAACAAATAAATCGAAGCTGGCACAAGCCGGTGAAAGCAATACGGTATCCCCGTTTTTTCCAAAAGCATAGGCTACGGCAACGGCCTCCTTGGCCGATTTTGTTTCCACAATGTTTGGAACCATTCCTTTAAAAGCCTCACAAATTTTGGAATTATCTTTTCCGAGACAAACAATGGCTTTCACCTTTTGTTTTACAAGGTCGTTCATCATAGAGTAATCATTACCCTTATCCTGACCACCCATAATCAACACCACTTTTCCTTCCACCGATTCCAGGGCATACCAGGTGGAATTTACGGTAGTTGCTTTTGAATCATTGATAAATTCGATTCCGTGAACTTTACCAACCGATTCCATCCGGTGTTCGATATTCTGGAAATCGGAAAAGCATTCGCGGATCACATCTTTCCGGATATCAACAACACGGGATACAATTCCAGCTGCCATAGTATCATACAGATTGTGCCTGCCTTGCAGCGCGAGAGAGTACATTGACATAGTAAATGGTTTTTGATTGTTTGTATTAATAGTTATTAAATTATTATGGATGAAAGCGGATTCTGAAATTTTTTCTGCTTCAGGAGGCGGATTGAAGGAGAACGGTATATTTCTGGTTTTTAATTTTTTGTTTGATAATTCTTTCATTGTTATTTCATCATCGGCACAATAAACAAAAACATCCTCATGAGTTTGGTTCCGGGTAATTCTGAATTTTGAATTGATATATTTTTGCATGTCGTTATCGTAACGGTTCAAATGGTTTCTTCCAATGTTTGTGAGTACTGCAATGTTTACTCTGAAACTGAACATATCATCCAGTTGAAAACTGCTTAATTCAACCACATAGTAATCGTGGGTCCCTTTTGCTACCACCGAGGCCAGGCTTCCGCCTGTTTGTTCCCCCATAAAAGTTACATTGCCAATATTTCCTGCCAATGCCACATCAAAGCCCGCCCTTTTCAACACATGATAAATAAGAAGTGTGGTGGTGGTTTTTCCGGCACTTCCGGTTATTCCTATTATTTTTCCTCCGGCATATCTTCCTGCAAATTCTATTTCAGATATGACCGGAATTTTTTTCTCTTTGATTTTCCTTATCAGTTCACCATCCGGAATTCCGGGGCTTTTTATTACCTCTCCTGCATCCAAAATCAGGTTTTCGGAGTGTTTACCCTCTTCAAATTCAATGGTGTTTTGTAAAAGAACTTTTTTGTATTTTTCTTCAATTTTCCCAATGTCGGAGACAAAAACATGATGCCCTTTTTTCTTTGCCAGCAAAGCTGCTCCCACACCACTTTCTTTAGCACCTAAAACTGCAATCATTAATTATCTTAATTTTAATGTTACCACTGTGAGAACTGCAAGCATGATTCCTACAATCCAAAAACGCGAAACAATTTTCGACTCATGCATTCCAAGCTTTTGATAATGGTGATGAAGAGGAGACATTTTGAAAATTCTTTTCCCTTCCCCGAATTTTTTTTTAGTGTATTTAAAATAACTCACCTGAATCATCACTGAAAGATTTTCAATTAAAAAAATTCCGCAAAGGATGGGGATAAGAAGTTCTTTTCTAACAGCAATGGCGAAAACAGCGATGATTCCTCCCAGAGCCAAACTTCCGGTATCACCCATAAAAACCTGGGCGGGGTAAGAATTATACCAGAGAAAACCAAGGCAAGCCCCCATCATGGCACTGGCAAATACCACCAGTTCGCCAATGTGAGGGATGTACATTATGTTGAGGTAATTTGCAAAAATGATGTTGCCGGAGACATAAGCAAAAATTGCAAGTGTCATCCCGATAATGGCAGAAGTCCCTGTGGCAAGGCCATCAATTCCATCTGTAATATTTGCCCCGTTTGAAACGGATGTGATTATTAAAATTACAACCAGGATATAAACTACCCAGGTGTACTTTCTCATATTTTCTCCCAACAAAGCAAGAATTGAAGAATAATTAAATTCATTATCCTTTACAAAGGGAATGGAAGTATTTGGCAACTTCCGGTCGAGCATATAATGTGTTCTACCCTCGGTGTCTAAAATGTTAGTTACTTTTTGCTGGTCTACTTTGTCGAGCAAATCAGAGGGGATTTCCACTTTGGTTTGAATATCGTCATGAAAATAAACCGTGGTGCCGATAATTAAACCCAGTCCAACCTGGCCAATCACTTTAAATTTTCCGGCAAGGCCTTTTTTATCTTTTTTAAAAACTTTAATATAATCGTCAAGAAAACCAATGAAACCAAGCCAGACGGTGGAAATCAACATCAGAATTATGTATATGTTATCAATCTTTGCAAATAAAAGAGTGGGAATAAAAATGGCCGAAAGGATAATAATTCCGCCCATGGTTGGGGTTCCTTGTTTTTCCTTTTGCCCCTGAAGTCCGAGATCCCTTATTGATTCGCCAACCTGTTTGCGTTGAAGGATTGCGATTAACCGTTTACCGAAAAGAAGAGAAATAATCAATGAAAAAATTACAGCCATGGCTGCACGAAAGGAGATATACCTGAATACACCTGCCCCGGGGAAATTATAAACCTGATCTAAATATTGAAAAAGATAGTATAGCACCGGGGTTGTTTGTTTTTAGTTAATGGTTTACAGTTTAAAGTTTAAAGTTTACTGGTTGCTGGTTGCTGGTTTCTGGGTATTGGGTATTGGGTATAGGGTATTGAGTACTGGGTACTTGATACTTGATACTGATTCTATAATCTCATTCATGGTGAACTATTTTCAGCATTTCAGATAAAACTTCCATATCGTCAAAGGGGTATTTCACTCCTTTAATTTCCTGGTATTTCTCATGGCCTTTTCCGGCAATAAGGATGATATCTCCTCCTTCGGCCAGGGAGCAGGCAGTTTTTATTGCTTCTTTTCTATCACTGATGGAAAGCGTTTTTCTTGCAAAGGCGGGGTTGATGCCTTTTTCCATCTGTTGAATAATTTCGTTTGGATTTTCAGACCTGGGGTTATCTGAAGTAAGAATTATTTTATCGCTTTTTTCGGCTGCTATCTCGGCCATTACGGGGCGTTTCAAAGGATCCCTGTCTCCCCCGCATCCAACCACGGTAATTAATTTTTCATTTCCGGTTCTTATTTCCTTTATCGTTTTCAGAACATTTTCCAAGGCATCCGGTGTATGAGCATAATCAACAATTCCGGTAATGTTATTTGGAGTTTTTATATATTGAAACCGCCCTTCTACAGAGGACAAACCGCTGATTCCGGTAAGAATATTTAATTTTTCTTCTCCCAATAAAACAGCCGTTCCATAAACTCCCAGAATGTTTGATGCATTGAAAGCTCCAATGAGTTTTGTCCAAACATTTTTAGCATCAATGCTCAATTGCAAACCCGAAAAACCATTTTCAATAATTTTGCATTTGAAATCGGCCGCAGATTTTAAAGAAAAGGTTTTCACTTTTGCTCTGGTATTCTGCACCATCACGGAAGAATGTGGGTCATCTTTATTTACCAGGGCAAAAGCAGAAGAGCTCAACTGGTCAAAAAATTGTTTTTTAGCCTGAATATATTCGTCAAAGGTTTTATGATAATCCAGATGGTCATGGGTAATATTTGTGAAAACCGCTCCCGCAAAATTTACTCCCGATATCCGATGCTGGACAATAGCATGGGAGCTAACTTCCATAAAACAATGGGTGCAATTTTTCTCCACCATTTCATGGAGAAGGGAATTTAACTGAAGGGCATCGGGAGTAGTATGGGTTGAAGGAATATCTTTTGCATCAACCTTATTTACCACCGTGGAGAGCATGGAAGTTTTATGTCCCAGAAATCGGAATAGGTGATATAATAAAGAAACGGTAGTTGTTTTTCCGTTGGTTCCCGTTACCCCTACCAATTTTAGTTTTTCTGAAGGGTTATCAAAAAAATTTGAGGCAATAAAGCCAAGTGCAAGGTTGCTGTTTTGAACCTTTACATAGGTAACTTTTTCAGAAATGGTTTCAGGAAATTTTTCACAAACAATGGCAGTAGCACCATTTTCAATAACCTCATTTATGTATAGATGCCCGTCTGATTTTTCACCTTTAATAGCCACGAAAAGAGAAAATTTATGAACCTTCCTGGAATCAAAACAAACATTTTCAATAGCAAGATGGGTAGAGCCAATGACTTCTACCATCCCTGCTTTATACAAAATATCTTTAAGTAATTTCATTGAGTTTTCTCTTTGTCCGTTATTTATTTTCAGGACAATTCCAAAATGATTTTATTTCCGGCAATTACTTTTTCACCTTCTGTAATTGATTGTGATTTCACAGTTCCTTTGCCTTTAACCAAAACTTCCAGTCCCATGTTTTCGAGCAAAAAAATGGCATCTTCAACAGCTAAACCAACCACGGATGGTAAAACATCGGACCTGAAGTTTTTTCCTTTTAAATCAACCGAATTTTTTTTTGAAGAAGTTGTTACCCAATCGTTTTTGGAATTTCCCGTTACAGGAATTCCGAGGGATTTTAATACAAGCTGCAGGTCCTTTTGGCTTCCTCCTTTAGTAAGTGGGGCTACACTAACATTTTGTGTGGCGATTTCTTCATTAATTTCCTTGTGAATCCCAATGCTTGAGGCATAAACTTTATCCGCCACTTCTTTAAAAATGGGCCCTGCCACAAGATTCCCGTAATAAACTTCTTTTCATGGTGCATTAACAACTACAATA